>JAXDCF010000064.1:0-3024 GCA_034678205.1 Patescibacteria group bacterium | reverse complement strand
AAGGTCTTGCTTCTTAATTATCAATATATTATAATTTAGCTAAACCTTGTGATAATTATTATCACACCTAAAATTTATAAAATAAATTAACCTTTAATAACAAAATGCTGTCCTTTCTTTATATTCTAATTGCTGGTTTTGGTGGAGGAGTGGTAAGGGGATTGGTTGGCTTCTTAAAAAAAGAGAGCTCTTATTCTTATAAAAATCCATCCTTTAATATCCCTTATTTTTTCTTAATGGCTTTTTTATCTGGCGCAGTAGGTTTATTAACCGCTATTGCGGTTAAAGAATCGGCTATTAGCATCACTGGATTAACTGCTGTTTCTCCGGCAGTTGCTTTCATTATCGGTTATGCAGGTGGAGACTTTTTAGAAGGATTATACAAAATAATCTTAAAACAAAAAGACTAAACAAAATGACTTCTCTTGTCTTAAAATATATTGATTGGCATTATTTTCAAAAAACAGGACGAATTTTAACTATTATCAAAAACTTTATAGCTTTTGCTTTATATTTTTTTTCGGCTAAAGAATTAGTACTTTCTCTTTTTGCTCCCTGGAAAAATCTGGTTGAAAAACCTGAGCGTGGATTTGATTTAGGAAACTATCTAAACATTATCGCCGGCAACTTAGTTTCTATTATTATTGGATTTATTATTAGGGCTGTTTTTTTAATAATCTTCTTTGGATTTGTTTCAATCGTGCTTATCGTGGGAATTTTGGCTTTCTTGCTTTGGATATTTTTACCAATTATTGTTGTAATAGGAATATTTTTAGGAATTAAACTAATCTTCAACTATGTTTAACTTAAAACAAGCCGAGATTTCTCTCGCTCTTAAAACAGAAAAAAACTTTAAGGCCCTTTTTGTTTTAAGGAAGATTTTAGTTTTTATAGTTATTATACTTACCTTATTATGGCTATATAATAGTATTCCGTTGATTTCGAAAAATTTAGATTTTAACAATTTTGAACCATTATATGCTCTATTAGTAATTCTCCAAGCTTTAATTATTTCAGCTATTAGTCAAACTGGAGGATTTTTATTAATTGCCCTTTCCTTAAATTTTTGGTTAAAATCCCTAAATGATTTTTTTGAAAATGGCTTAAAAAATCCTCAATTAAAAATAAATTTAGCCACAGCCAGTCAAGATCCAAATAGTAATTTGGCAGATTACCTTAATTTTAATTCTGCCAAATATTTATCATCTTCTTTTAAATTGGCAGAAAAATTAAAATTAGGAGCCCCCAGCTCTACTATTTTACTATACAACTTTTTAGATGAAAAAAATCCAAAAATAATTTTTCTATTTTCACGCTTATCAATTGATATTGTTGAATTTAAAAAACTATTAAAAGAAATTCTCTCTAATCCAAATATTGAGCCTACAGAAAATTTTGGGAATATCATTTTTGAAGCTACGCAATCAGCTATTAAACGAGGGAGTGAAAGGATAAAAGAAGGCGATATTCTTTCTGTGCTTGCGGATATAGAACCAAATTTTAAAAAAATATTAACTGATTTAGAAATAGGACGTTCGGATGTTGAAAATGTTTCTTGGTGGATAGAATCTGCCAATAATAGGCTTAAAAGTAATCAGGCCTTTGGTTCTTATGAAAACCTAATAAAATCTGGACAGGTGGCGAATGATTTAACTTATGGCTATACTATTACTTTAGATAAATTTTCGATTGATTGGACCACAACTGTTAGAAATAGAGGATATGAAGAAATAATCGGAAACAGCGATGAAATTGAATTGGCAGAAAAAATATTATCCAGAAAAGGACCCAGAAATGTTCTTTTAGTGGGAGAAATTGGCTCTGGTAGAAAAAGTGTAATTCATTCTTTAATTAAAAAATCTTTGTACCATCAATCTGTTCCAGAAATATGGAACAAAAGATTTTTACAATTAGATTTGGTAGCTTTATCATCTGTTGTTTCGTCTTCTGAAAAAACCGAAGCCACTATTGCAAAATGTTTAAATGAGGCAGTGCAAGCTGGCAATGTTGTTTTAATTATTAACGATTTTCATGATTTTCTTGGTGCTGCCAGAAAAGCGGGTATTACCGATATTTCTGGAATACTCTTGCCTTACCTTGACGATCCGAGATTACAAATGATTTGCTTAACCACTCCTCAAGGACTACACAAATATATAGAAGCCAAACCAGCTATTTTAAATCTTTTTGAAAAAATAGAAATACCAGAAATTTCAAGCGAAGAAACTTTGCTTATTTTACAAAATATGGTTTTCTATTTAGAAAAAGAATATGGTAAATTTATTACCTATGAAGCGATTAAAGAAATTGTGGAATTATCAGGAAAATATATTTCTACTCCTTATCCGCAAAAAGCAATCTCTTTACTTCAAGATGCTTTTACATATAGTTCGCAACATGGAGATACAAATTTAATTTTACCAGAACATATAGATCAAATTTTAACCCAAAAAACTAAGATACCTTTAGGCAAAATAAATAGCGAAGAAAAAGCTGCTTTGCTTAATATGGAAACTGCTTTACACAAAAGAGTTATCAGTCAAGAAGAAGCTATTAAAGAAATTTCTTCGGCAATGCGTCGTGCCAGATCTGGCATGAAAACAGGTAAGGGGCCGATGGGAAGCTTTTTATTCCTTGGCCCAACTGGTGTTGGTAAAACCGAAACCGCTAAGGCCTTGGCGGAAATTTATTTTGGCTCGGAAGATAGAATGGTGCGTTTGGATATGTCCGAATTCCAAAGAGTGGAAGATATTTCTCGCTTAATTGGATCCGAAACACAAAATGGTATTTTAACTACTGGCGTGAGAGACAACCCATTTTCTTTGGTGCTTTTAGATGAAATAGAAAAAGCTTATCCAGATATTCTAAATCTTTTCTTACAAGTTTTAGATGAGGGTTATGTTAATGATAACTTTGGAAACAAAGTAAATTTTACAAACACGATTATTATTGCCACTTCTAACGCTGGCTACAAAGTAATTTTAGAATCTATCAAAGAAAATAAACCAACCGAAGAAATTAAAA
>JAXDCF010000063.1:0-2561 GCA_034678205.1 Patescibacteria group bacterium | reverse complement strand
GGGCCAGCTCTTTTAGAACATATCCCGACAGTTATTTTGGTACACGAGGGAACTGCATCTGCAGCTGAAATTTTGGCTGGCGCCCTAAGAGATGACAGAAAAATTGATATAATTGGGAAGCAAACTTTTGGCAAAGGAGTAGTTCAAGAGATAATTGATTTAGATGATGGTTCATCATTAAAAGTAACTGTTTCAAAATGGTTTACTCCAAGTGGGGAATTAATTCAGGATACTGGTATAAAACCTACAATAGAAGTTGAGCTTACAAAAGAAGATTACGATAATGGTAATGACACTCAATTAAAAAAAGCTTTAGAGCAATTAGCTAAAAAAATAATATGAAAGTAATTTTATTAAAAAATATTCAAAGCGTAGGCAAAAAAAATGAAATTAAAGAAGTTTCAGAAGGATATGCTAAGAATTTTTTAATACCTAAGAAATTAGCTATTCCGGCAGATGAAGAAAAAGTTGCTCAATTAGAAAATCAATTAAAGATAGAAGAAAAGAAAGCGGAAGAAAATTTAAAAGAAATAGAAGCTATTGTTGCAAAATTGGATGGCAGAGAGGTAACTGTTATGGTAAAGGTAGGAAAACAAGGACAGGTTTATGAGTCGGTTTCTAAACAAAAAATAGCCGAACAATTAAAAGAACAAGGTTTTGAAATAAATAAAAATCAGGTTGTAATAGAAAGCCCAATTAAAGAACTTGGAGAATTTGACCTTAAAATAGTTTTTGACCATAATTTGGAAGCAGAGATAAAATTAATTGTGATAGAAAAAGAAGAAGAATAATAATTTAAATAACAATAAGCCCTATTAAAACTGGGGTAAATTAATTACACCATGCCTTATTATATTTTTGTTGCTGGAGGGGTAATGTCTAGCGTTGGCAAAGGAGCAGCGACTGCCTCAATCGGAAAAATACTCCAAAACAAAGGATTTAAAGTAACTGCTTTAAAAATAGATCCCTATATTAATATTGATGCCGGAACAATGAATCCAACCGAACATGGAGAGGTTTTTGTGACTGATGATGGCACGGAATGTGATCAGGATGTGGGTAATTACGAAAGATTTTTAAACGAAAATTTATCTACCGAAAGTTATCTAACCACGGGCAGAGTTTATCAAACCGTGATTGCCAAAGAAAGAAATCTTGATTTTAATGGTAAATGCGTAGAAGTAGTCCCAGATATTCCAAACGAAGTGATTAGTCGAATCAAAAAAGCTGGAATTAGAACAAAGGCTGATTTTGTGATGATTGAAATTGGAGGCACAGTTGGAGAATATCAAAACCTTTTGTTCTTAGAGTCTGCGAGAATGATGAAATTGCAAAATCCTAAAAAGGTTTTATTCTTTTTAGTTTCTTATTTGCCCACACTTAAAATAATTGGAGAAATGAAAACTAAGCCCACGCAAACAGCTTGCCGATTATTGAATGAGGCGGGAATTCAGCCAGATTTTATTTTAGGTAGGGCATCAGTTCCCTTAGATGCTCCGAGAAAGAAGAAAATATCTGTTTTTTGTAATCTTGACCCTAAAGATGTTGTTTCTTCTCCAGACGTTGATTCGATTTATGCCATTCCAATCAATTTTGAAAAAGAGGGTTTAGGAGATAGGATTTTGAAAAAACTTGGAATTAGAAAAAGGAAGCCAAACGGGAAAGAATGGTTACAATTAATTAAAAGGATAGAAAGTAAAAAATCAAAAGTTAAAATAGGAATTGTGGGAAAATATTTTGAAACTGGTGAATTTTCTTTAATGGATTCTTATATTTCTGTTATTGAGGCGGTGAAACATGCTTGCTGGGCAAATAATAAAGAACCAGAAATTCAATGGCTGTCAGCCCAAAAATTTGAAACTAAAGATAAAAAAGAATTTGAAAAATTAAAATCCTTTGATGGAATTATTGTTCCTGGTGGCTTTGGTACTCGGGGAATAGAGGGAAAAATAAAAGTAATTGAATATTTAAGAAAAAATAAAATACCATTTTTAGGGCTTTGCCTAGGAATGCAATTAGCTACGATTGAATTTGCAAGAAATGTTTGTAATATAAAAGAGGCAACTTCTCGCGAATTTGCTTCTAAAGCAAATAATCCTGTGATCGATTTAATGAAAGAACAGATAGAATTGATGAAAAATAAAAATTACGGAGCCACTATGCGCTTGGGTTCTTGGGATTGTGAATTAAGGCCAGGAACTATTAGTGCTAGATCTTATAAGCAAAAGAAAATTTCTGAAAGACATAGGCATCGTTACGAATTAAATAATGATTATCGTGAATTATTAGAAAAAAAGGGTTTAATAATAGCAGGCGTTAATAAAGAAAAAGATTTAGTAGAAATTATAGAACTAAAAAATCATCCCTTTTTTGTGGCCACTCAATTTCATCCCGAATTTAAATCTCGTCCATTGGATCCGCACCCATTATTTAAAGAGTTTGTGAGGATTGCGAGCAAGCGGGTTTAGCTATTAGCTCTTGGCTCATAGCTTATAGCACTTGGAGGCGGACTTCGTCCGCTTTTTCATTTGGATATTTTTGTAACTGAAAACAGGGCTAAA
>JAXDCF010000062.1:0-3437 GCA_034678205.1 Patescibacteria group bacterium | reverse complement strand
AATCTTGGTATCCATTGATGAGAGCATCTCTCACATTTGAAACCTTTAACTTTTATCTCTATTTCCATTATTGTTCAATATAACCTCCATCTTCATTTTTTTCAAATATAGCATCGCAGTCTGGACAGATTAAATCATTATCAAATTGGTCTTCATATTTTGATATTGTCATTGTTTTACCTCCCGTAATTTAGAATAAACAATTTTATAAAATGCCTTTAAGTCATCTAAATAGTAACAACCGTTTTTTATGCTTTCACCAGAGTCTACTTTTATTTTTCGGTAAATAGTAAGTTGTTTCATACAATCCTCAAAACCTTTACTCGTATCTTTTTTATCCATGTTTTATTTAATGAACTTACCTTTATAAGCTTTTCGGTATTAAGTAAGCCCTTATTAAGTGGTAATTATTAGAGATTATAATAATAGTAATACACCTTTTTTGATGTATTTTTTAGTCATTTTTCAAGAAGTTAATCATGTCCCTTTAACGCAACAATGCACCTTTTTAGGGTGTCACAATTTGGTGCCTTTTTTGTCACCTTTTTATTTGAGTTTCCTATAAGATAGGTGTCGCAGTTAATCTTGTGACAGTGACGAGTGACAAATAACTATCTTGGATGGATGGTTAAAAAAATTAACATGGTAAAGCGGACATGGACAGGTGACAAATAGCACTCTGTAGAGGCATAAAAAAGGTTCTTACAATCTATTTATGGGAACCTGATTGGTGGAAAACATTTTGAATTAGTAAGGTTTTCACACAACATACAAAAGTCATTATTATTAATTAGGTAAAATAAGTTTTCAAACCTTATAATAAAATAAATTAAAATAATTATTAAGATTATTACAATAAATAAATTAAAAATTCTAATAAATAAAACTGAATTAAAAAAAGAATAGAATCTATTAGTCATTATTATTAATTTTCAATAGGTGTAGAAACACTAGGGAAAAGATTTTTAACAATATCCATTATATTATTTTGAACCCTATAATTTAATGCATCACCTTGTTTTATAACAACATCATTAAAACAATAAACATGTGCAAACCAACATTCTTTATTTTCTTGTTTGTCATAACCATTTACACAAATCCATTGATGTTGTTCTGTGTCTATTTCTTTCTTACAAAATTTACACACTTCAAATTTTTCATGATTAAATTTTTTTTCCATTATATTTATATTTATTAGAATCTTCAACTTTTATAATTAATCCTTCTTTTTCAAGTCTTTTAAAATTATTCCAACATGCACCAAAAGAAATTCCTATCTTTACTGATGCTTCTTTTATTGAAATTGAATTATATTTCTTTATTAAATTAAGGACTTGGGTTTGACTCATAACATTAAAGTTTCGTTAATAAGGAAAGGAACATTACTTATCATTGTATATCTATAAACATTATTTTCAAGAACTTCTGCACTTAATATCTTGAGATATTTTTCATTACTTGGTTTTATTTTTTCTTCTATTTTTGTTTCTTTCATTTGATTTAAACCTCCTTTCATTGAATTAAGGCACTATAATAAATTCCTTTTCCAACAATGTACGACCATATACCTCCATTTAACAAATTATAAAATAAATAAATTGGATCCTTTAAAACAAATGCGACACCACTTGATATGAAACATATAACTTCAATAGCATATCCAAATCCTAATAATTTCTTTTTAGCTAATAAAAAACTAAAATCTTCTAAACAATTTATAAGTCCCATCTTTGTCTTTCTGCCTCCTTTTGTAATTTAAACCAACATGGTTTTATATGGAATATTTTATCTTGAAACTTCTTAGATCTTTGTTCTGGAAATATTGGTTGTTCACATAAACCACAAATAGGTTCATCCCCCGTTACTTCTCTTTGTTCAACAGGCTCTTTTGGTAATTCTTCTTTATGTTCTTTTCTAAAAACTTTTATTAATTTATCTAAAAACCCCATAGTATATCTTCATAAAACTATCCTATTATGAATAATTTAAATGTTACCTCCTCTTATGAAATATATCTTTTCTTTCACAAAAGTAAAGATTATTTGTCTTTTCATGATAGAAACCATAAATAATTTAGTGTTCCAGGTTCTGTTAGGAATATAACTCCAGAAATATAAATTACTCCTAATAGATACCATAGGAATGTGATCCTTTCTCTTTCTTTAATTGTTAAACCTTTTTTTATTTTAATCATTTATTGACCTCCAGTATTCATTTATTGCTTCTTCAGGATTTGCTTTTGCATAAACTCCTGTTACTGCAATAGAACTATGACCCATAAAACCTTGAACCATTGTTAAAGGCATTTTTTTAACATTAACACAGTAATTACCAAAACCATGTCTTAAAATATGAAATGACATCCTTTTGTTTAAAACTTTCTTTGCAAGATTTGTAAATTTGTATTGTAAATTTCTTCTTTGTAATTTTAAAGGTAATAGTTTAACATGTTCAGGTTTTAATGCAGGGCTTGTTGGTGTAATTCTCCATTTATTTCCTTTTGCATCATCAATTCTTATTTGATGTTTTACTAGATCTATTTTATCAGGTGTTAATGGTGGGATTGGTTTTTTATCTTTTCTATTATATCCTACAATTTCACTAATTCTTAAACCAGAACCAAATCCTAAAATAATTGCAACTTCTAGTTCTTTATCTTTTCTTCTTTTTACTTCTTTTAATAATAAAGCAAATTCTCCTGGAGATATGAATTCTATTCTTTTTTCCATCTTTTTCTTAACTTTTATGCAAGGTTTATTAATATTCTTATGAGAAGAAACTATTTAAATATTTCGTAAATGTCTACTTTTATGAATAAACTAAAACATCTTGTTTATCCTAAAATCTTTAATTCAGAAGAATATAATAATATTCATTTTACAAATTCCTTTAATTTATCATGTTTAATTTTCCAGTTATCTCTTTGTTTTGTTAAAACTCTAATCTTTTCTTGTTGAGCATAAATTACATTACATATTTCATTATAAGCTTCAATTCCAAACTTTTCTTCTAAATATTTTAATGCTTTGTATGTATTCATTCTTCTTTCTCCTTTATTCTTTGTTTAATTTCTTCAATTAAATCATAAACATCTATTTCATAAACTTCATCTTTAAGAATCAAATCTTGTAATTCCTCTAAAATCTTAATAAATTCTTCATCTTTTGCTTTTGATGTTTCTTCATGTTGTTGAAGTTTTGCTTTACAATTAGAACATAAATTTATTGTTTTATTATCTTTTAAAAGATAACCACAATTAATAGTAGTTCCATATCTTTCTTCTGGTTTTCCACAACCTTTCAATAGTTTTTCTTTAATTTCATCTTTCATTCTTCATTCTCCAAATTTATTTGTTCAATTCTTTCTTTTAAAATTCTTATTGTTCTGGATACATTTTTTTTTGCATTTTTTTCATTCCTTTCTAATTCTTCATC
>JAXDCF010000061.1:0-3221 GCA_034678205.1 Patescibacteria group bacterium | reverse complement strand
TTCCAAATCTACCCAAAGCAGTCAATTGTTTTACCGCTACTTTTAATTGTTCGGGTATTGCTTCGGCCATTTTGGTTTCAATAAATCCTGGCGCAATCGCATTAACCCTCACCCCAACCTTACCAACCTCTTTAGCCAATGATTGAGTGAAAGCAATTATTCCAGCCTTACTGGCAGCGTAATTAGCTTGCCCAAAATTACCTCTTTGCCCCACGATAGAAGCTAAGCTAACAATATTGCCAGCACTTGGAACAATTAATGATAAAGCTGATTTACTGCAATTGAACACTCCCGTTAAATTAACATCAATTACTTTCTGCCACTCTTCCGCAGTCATTTTAGCCAAAGTTCTATCTTTAGTAATTCCAGCATTATTAACTAAAACATCCAACCTCCCAAATTTAGCTTGAATTTCCTGCATCATTTTTTCTACTTCTTCCAATTTAGAAACATCGGCTAAAAAATATTCTACCTCTTGTCCTGTGCTTTCAATCTCTGCTTTTACAATTTTCAAATTTTCTTCCTGAAAAATAATATCATTTAAGGCCACTTTAGCTCCCAAAGAAGCAAATTTTAAAGCAATTGCCTTGCCAATACCTTGCGAGGCGCCAGTAATAAGAATAACTTTATTTTTGAACATATTTATGTATAAATTTATTTTATAATAATCTTGATTATTTAATTACAAATTTCCAATGTCCAATATTCTATATTCTATTTATATCTAATTGAACTTCCTTAATGTCTCTGCCCGCAATTGGAATTTCTTCTATTTTCATTTCAGTTAAAATTTCTGGTAATTTTTTTTCCATTATTATCTCATTTAAAATCATATCTAAATTTATAAAACTTCTACTCGCTAAAAATAAACCCAAAAATACAATCAATCCATCTGCGGTTTGTAAATATTCTGCCTCTGCTAAATTAACCATCTTGGGCAGGCCTGTTTGTAAATCTTTTGCAATCTCTTTTTCAGAATTCAAATATTTTAATCCTAAATAATTTTCTTTTTTCAAAATGTAAAAAGAATTTTCTGTTGCCCTAGCTTTACCAGCCCTAGGAACAACCAAATTAAAAACTACATCTGCTTTAAGCGCCTCTTCGCTAATTTCTAAATTTTCTTGCTTTACAAAGCCCAATTTGGATAAATCCAGTGGTGTAATATTATTCTTCAAACAAACCTTTAACAATCCTGATTTATCAGCCATAGCTTCTATTGGTATTTCACCAAAAGATTGGCTCCCAATTTTTATATTTTCTAATTTAACTTTTTTGCTTAAAAGAAAATCTAAAATTGCAATTAAAAATTCTGGAGAAGTGTTTTCTCTAAAATATGGTTGAGTAATAGAAATTAAGGTTGGTAAAATTAAAACTTTGGAATTTTCATTCAAATTAATTCCTCCAATTAAATCTATTGTTTTTTCAATTGCTTCTATAAAATCGTATTTTATTCGCCAAACTCCAACTATTTTTGGATCCTGTTTGGCTTCAAAAGATAAATCATCACCCACCTTAATATCTTGCGTTGTTTTATGAGCCCATTTATTCTTATTTTCATCTTCAATTATACAGGCATTATAAGGCACAAAAGAATGCCTAGTTGTTGGAATCATTACTTTAGAAACCTCTATTACCTTGCTTTGATTTGCAAACATTTTATCTAATCCAATAATGCAATAAGGACACTCTGAAAGAGGATATTGCCAAATTCTTCCACATTTTGAACATTTATAAAACGGCATATATATTTAATAAAAATTATTTAGTTCTTTCAAAAATATGAACTGTTACTGATCCTCCAGCTCCTCCAATGTTGTGAGTTAATCCGTATTTTGGCAAAGGATTTTTTTGTCTTTCTGCTTCCGATAATCCCCGAAGTTGATTTGTAATTTCATAAACCTGAGCTAAACCAGTTACTGAGATTGGATGTCCTTTGGCCTTTAACCCTCCCGAAGGATTAATCGGCATTTCTCCATTTAAATTTATTTTTCCAGATCGGATTAATTCTGCTCCCTTGCCTATCTCCGCAAAGCCTAAATCTTCGTATGAAATTAATTCCACAGAAGTAAAAGCATCATGAATTTCAGCAACGTTAATATCTTTAGGAGTAATCCCAGCTTGTTTGAAGGCTTGCTGACCAGCTAATTGAGTTGCTTTAAAATGTGTAATATCTTCTCTGCCAAAAGTTAGTAAATAATCTGTCGCAAAGCCAGAGCCAATAACTTTTACATCTGACTCATCAGTACTTAGAATTATAGCTGCTCCTCCATTTACCGATAAAGAGCAATCCATTAATCGGAGAGGCGAAGAAACTACTGGTGAACTTTTTACTTTTTCTAATTCAATTGGTTTTTTGTAAAAATAAGCTTTCGGATTTAAAGCTGCATTAGAATGATTCTTAAAAGCAATCAAAGATAAATCATCCATAGTGGCGTTATATTTTTTCATATATTGTTGCCACACTAAAGCATTTTGAGTTGGAAAAAGCATTCCCTCGGTTTGTTCGGTTGCTTTTTCAGCAGCCGAAAGAATCCAATCTGTTACTATTTCGCTTTTGTTGTCTCCAAATTTTTCCGAAGCTAAAACTAAAATATTTTTATATTCCTTTAAGTGCAAAGCAGTCCAAAAAGCTACGCCTCCACCTCCACAAACAGAAGTAACCTCTATAATAGGCACATTGGTTTTAAATAAATCTGAAAGAAAAGATACTTTATGAGTTTGATGCTCCCCAGACGTAGCCGAAGAAACGCTAGCAAAAACAATAGCGTCAATATCTTTAATGGTCATTTTTGCGTCTTTTAAGGCCTCCATTGTGGCCTCAAACGCAAATTGCCACCAGGGCTTGGTGGAATAATCAAATTTAGTCATTCCGACTCCTTTAATATACATAAGGTTTTAAAAAAGCTCCATTTAGTGTTTCAGAGCTCTTGATAGTATTTTACCTACTGGATTGTCTATTGGCAAGCCATCTATCCACAATATTAAAACTTAAAATAAATAAACAAAAACCCCATTATTTATATGGGGATACTGTTTATATAATAAATTTCTTAGGCACCTTTGCGACGCTGACGATCAGCATAGTCAAAAATGCTTTTTTCAAATTCTTTCGGAGAAAAAGCAGGAAAATAGGTTTTAGTAAAATATAATTGAGAATAAGCTGTGTGCCACATCATAAATCCAGCCGACAAATGAGGATCATTTTCCACTCCTGTCCTAAT
>JAXDCF010000060.1:0-11281 GCA_034678205.1 Patescibacteria group bacterium | reverse complement strand
GACCCTGGTATGAATTACATTAACGATTTATTAAAAGAAATATTAGAATAATTTATACTGAGCTATTTAAAAACTATTAGTTATAAAAAACTACCCATAAAGGGGTAGTTTGAATTTAGATAATTTTAAATTAGTTGTCCGTTGGAAGATATTTTTCTTCATAAAATTGGGGCAACTGGCATTGTACAAAACTAACACAATCGTTGGGTGTTTTGATGTCAACAGCATTAATACATTTAACTGTTTCTTTGGGCCAAGTAGGGCATTCTTCCATGCAAGTATTATAGGCGTCTGTTAAATCAGCAGGAGTAACATCTTCAGTGTAAGCAGCGCAGTCCTTGTGCTTTTGACATGCATCACTACATTTATCAGAAATAATCTTTGGAGCTTGATCTTGTTGGCACAAATTTTTTAAAACTTGTAAAATATTTTTTATTTTTTGTTCACTCTGATCTATTTGAGAAATATATTCATCTGGATTAATAACATCGATTTCTGGCAATTCTGGAATATCTGATCCAAGATCTGGCACTTCTGATCCTGGATTACCAGTATTAATTTCTGGCATATCTGGGATATATTCACCATTAATATTAATTTCTGGTAATTGTGGTAAATCTGGAGTTAGTTCGGGTACTTGAGACCCAGGCGCTCCTGTATTTTCTGGATATATGTCTGGCAATTCTGGAATATCAGATCCAAGATCTGGCACTTCTGATCCTGGATTACCAAGAGGATTTTCAGAATTTAATACCTCTGGTTCAACATCTGGTAATTTGGGCACATTATCTAACCAATCTTTTTTGCGGTTAGCCAAATTAGTTAATTCTTTCTCAATTTCTTCTATTTTTTTATTAATATCGTTTTTATTTTCACAATTAGATCCAGCGGATGTTTGTAATTGTTCTGTTTTGGCTAACAAATTTTTGTAATCCGTTGTAATTTTTTCCGGAGTATCTAAATTTTTTTGTTCTGGACTAATTAAAGTATCTTTTAAAAAATAGCCGGCTACACCCAAAGTAACTACAGCTAATGCACCAAAAATTATTTTTTGTATAATATTCATTGAATTTATTATAAATTAAATTTAATAAAGGGCGGACCCGACCGGGCATCTCACGCGTCGCTTCGCTCCTTTTAAAAACCCCCGGTTTTTAATATTTTCCAATACGGGAAACCCAGGTTTCCCGACCCCTTCCTTGGTTCGAACCCTATCGAGTGATTATAAATTATTAATAAAGGGCGGACCCGACCGGGCTCGAACCGGCAGTCTCCTCCGTGACAGGGAGGCGCGATAACCAATTTCGCTACGGATCCATAAAAATGCTTTTCCCACGTAACTCTATGGACTCTGTGGGACACTTCTTTTTATTTTATAAATTCACTATATATTCTTTTGGGGTGCCCTGTACCAGAGTTGCCTTCGGAAACACAGTACAGGACTACCCCGTACCGTGTTTAAATCTTTGCTTTAAACTCTAGTTCGGGGTGCCTGAGGTGAGGATTGAACTCACGCACTCTCGCTTATGAAACGAGTGCTCTGCCACTGAGCTACTCAGGCGAATAGCCATAAGCTCAAACATATATGTTGCGGTTCCTGGAATTGCACCAGGGTCTCCAGCTTATGAGACTGGCGAGGTACTACTCCTCTAAACCGCTATGAATAGTCCTATTCTAACAAAAATAAGAATAAAATCAAGAGCAAAATAATTTTTATTTTTTAATTTCTAAATATTGAAATATCTTTTTAAATAATGTATGCTTTTATTATGGAAGAAAAACAAAGACCAAAAGTTGGAGTGGCAGTAATGATTTTTAAGAATGGCAAAATTTTATTGGGCAAAAGAAAGGGCTCTCATGGATCTGGAGAATACGCATTTCCAGGTGGCCATTTGGAATATATGGAATCGTTTGTTAATTGTGCCATAAGAGAAACTAAAGAAGAAACTGGAATTGAAATTAAAAATATTCGGTTTCAATTCTTAGCAAACATAACTGACTATGCACCCAAACACTATGTTCATATTGGTTTAATAGCTGATTGGGAAAGTGGAGATCCACAAATATTAGAACCAGATAAAGCAGAATTATGGGATTGGTACGAACTTGATAATCTTCCCGATCCACTCTTTAAAATTTGTAAAATCTCAATTGATTGCTATCATAACAAAATAAATTATTTAGATAGTAAATAAATATAATAAATTAAAAACCCGAGTTAAATAAATTTTACTCCGTAAAATTATTGCTAAAGCAATTAAGTTGCTTCGCAACATTTAACCGGGCAAGCAATATGACAAATATAAAAAAAGAAAGAACTTTTGTAATTATTAAACCAGACGGAGTTCAACGTTCACTTATTGGAGAAATTATTCACCGAATTGAGAGAACTGGACTTAAATTGGTAGCTATGAAATTTGTTTTTACCAATGAAGACAACTATTGGGAACACTATAATAAAAATGATGCTTGGTTTGAAGAAAAAGGACAAAATACTATTGATAATAGAAAATCAAACAATTTACCCGTAGAAAAATCAGCCATTGAATATGGAAAAGATATTATCAGAGCCCTTATCAAATTTATGACCGCTGGACCAGTAATAATGATGATTTGGGAGGGAAATAAGGCCGTGAGTATTGTTAAAAAAATAGTTGGTGGCACAGAACCTTCAAATTCTGATGTTGGTACAATCCGTGGTGACTTTACTATTGATTCTTACGAACTTTCTAATGTTGATGGCCGAGCAGTAAGAAACTTAATCCATTGTTCAGATAAACCCGAAGAAGCTGAAAGAGAAATCAAAATTTGGTTTAAAGAAGAAGAAATTTTAAAATATCGTTTAGTTGGAGAAGAAATATTATACAATATAAATCTAGACAACATCAAAGAATAAAAATAAGCGCCTTAGGGGGGCGTTAGCCCTGAACCGTGTTCCGAGAGTAGCGAGGGACTCTGGTTCAGGGTTTTTTTAATTCTTTTAAAAATTGGAGACCAGGGGGGATAAGAGAAACAAAAATTATTAAAAAAATTATTAAAGTTAAATATTTTTCTGCGTCTGGAAAAATTGTAGGTAAATAATATCCTGCAAAGGTTATTGAAAAAGCCCACAAAAATCCTCCAAAAATATTAAAAACTAAAAATTTTTTATATTCCATTTCTCCTACTCCAGCCACAATTGGAGCAAAAGTTCTAATTACTGGAATAAATCTAGCCAAAACTATTGTTAGGGCACCATACTTATTATAAAAATTTTGAGCTTTAATTAAATTTTTTTTATTAAAAAACAAAGAATCTTCTCGCTTAAAAATCATGGGCCCGGTTTTTTTACCAAAAACATAACCAGTATTGTCCCCAATAACGCCAGCTACAAAAATCCCAATAGATAAAACTAAAATATTAAAAAAACCTTGCGACGCCAAAAAACCAGACAAAAAAAGCAAGCTATCGCCTGGTAAAAAAAATCCAATTAAAAGACCGGTTTCTGCAAAAACAACACTCCAAACCCCCAAATATCCAAAAGCTTTAATTAAATTTATTAAATTTTCAGAACCAAAAAAAGAATCTAACATAATGCTTGAATTTTAACACAAGCCCAAAGATACCGCAAATTTACTATAAAATTTAGGCCTTAAAAGTGTTGCTTTTTATGTAATTTTGGGGTAAAATATTAAAGTAATCAGGAAAACATTTTTATGGATTTTGAAGAATTAAAAGAGCTTATTAAAAAAGACCTAGAGCAAATTAAAAACTCAACTGAATTGAAGGAGTTTTCTAATACTTATCTTGGTAAAAAGGGTAAAATTAGAACCCTTTTTTCTGAATTAAAAGATATCTCAATTGACCAGAGAAAAATTCTTGGACAGGAAATTAATGAATTTAGCAATCTTATTCAGGATCAAACAGAAAAATTAGAGCAAACTTTAAGAGAACAGGAGCGTGAATGGAAACAAAAACAAAACAAAATAGATTTAGATTTACCAGGTGAAAAAATAGAGATTGGACATTTACATCCTTTAACAATAGTAAGGCAAGAGATTGAACAAATTTTTGAATTAATGGGCTTTGCTATAGTAGAAGGTCCAGAAATAGAAGACGAATGGCATAACTTTGATTCATTAAATATACCCGAAGGCCATCCAGCCAGAGACGCACTTTCTCTTGGGAAAACCTTATATCTAGAAACTGGCGAAGTTTTAAGAAGCCAAACCTCTTCAGCGCAAACAAGGTATATGCAAAAAATAAAACCTCCGATTAGAATTGTTATTCCTGGCAGAGTTTACCGTTACGAAAAAACTGATGCTTCCCATGAAATTAATTTTTATCAAATAGAAGGATTAATGGTTGATAAAAATGTATCCGTGGCCAATCTTAAAGCAGTTTTACAGAGATTTTTAAAAGAATTTTTTAAACGAGACGTAAAAATACGATTAAGGCCAAGTTATTTTCCTTTTACCGAGCCAAGTTTTGAAATTGATATGCGTTGTGCTGTTTGCGAAGGCAAAGGATGTCCGGCTTGTAAAAAAATTGGCTGGGTAGAAATATTGGGCGCTGGTATTGTCCATCCTAATGTTATTAAAAATGGTGGATTAGATCCAAATAAATATAAAGGATTTGCTTTTGGAATGTCTATAGATCGACTAACAATGATGAAATATAAGATTAATGATATTCGTTGGTTCCATAGTGCTAACCTTAAATTTTTAAAACAATTCTAAAATAAAATGAACGTTTCTTATAATTGGATTAAAACTTTTTTTGACAAACCCTTGCCTCAGCCAAAAGAATTGGCCGAAATTTTGACTATGCACTCCTTTGAAAACGAATCCTTAGAAAAGAAAGGGCAAGATTATATTTTGGGCATAGATGTTTTGCCAGATCGAGCTGGTGACTGCTTATCTCACATTGGCATCGCCAAAGAATGCGCTGCTATCTTAGATAAGAAAATTTTAATTCCCAAAATTAATCTTAAAGAAAATAAAAAGCTAAAAACCAAGGACTTTGTTTCAGTTGAAGTTAAGGATAAAATTGGTTGTAAAAGATATATTGCTAGAGTTTTAACAAATGTAAAAATAACCGAATCTCCAAAATGGATCAAAGAACGTTTAATTGCCTGTGGATTAAATCCAATTAATAATGTAGTTGATATTACTAATTATGTAATGCTAGAAATGGGGCAACCCTTGCACGCTTTTGATTACGAAAAAATACAAGACCAAAAAATCATAGTGCGTAAAGCCAAAAAAGGAGAAAAGATAACTACTCTTTCTGGATTAGAATATAAATTAGATGAAGACATTTTGGTTATTGCAGATAGTAAAAACCCTTTAGCTTTAGCAGGTATTAAGGGTGGCCAAAAATCGGAAATAAATTCTAAAACTAAAACCATTGTCCTTGAATCAGCTAATTTTAATGCTAAACTTATTAGCCAAACGGCCCGTAAAATCAATTTAAGAACTGATGCTTCCATTAGATTTGAACAAAATCTTGATCCTAATTTGGCTGAATTGGCCATTAATAGAGTTGCCATGCTAATAAACGAAATCGTAGGCGCAGATGTTGCTTCTGGATTAGTTGATTTTTATCCAAATAAACTAAAGCCCAAAAAAATAACCCTCAATTTAGACAATCTTAATAATATTTTAGGATTAACTATTCCATTAAAAGAAATTGAAAATATTTTAAAACGATTGGATATAAAATTAATTAAAAAAACAAAAAATAGTTTGCTCTTAGAAATACCTACATCTCGCCAAGATATTATAATTCCAGAAAACTTAATTGAAGAAATTGGTCGTATTTATGGATACGAAAAAATACAACCTGAATTGCCTTGTGGTTATTTAGCTCCTGTAGAAAAGAACAAAGATATTTTCTGGCAAAATAAAGCTAAAAATATTTTAAAACAACTTAATTATAATGAAGTATACGACTATTCCTTTGTGGATGAAGATTTGCTTAAATTAAATGGAATTGCCTTCAATACTTTACGAAAGGTTAAAAATCCAGTTAGTTCCGAATTTGCTTATTTAAGGAATGGGCTAATGCCACAATTATTAAGAGACGCTAAAGAAAACCTTAAAACTTTTAAAGATTTTAAAATTTTTGAATTAGATAAAATATTTATTCCTCAAAAAAATAAAACTTTAGAAACAAGAATGCTTGCTGGAATAATTGCTACAAGTGAAGAAAAAGCACAAATTATTTTTTCTAAAATAAGGGGTGAGTTAAATTTGCTTATTAATAATTTGGGGATTGAAAAGGTAAGTTATGAAAAAGGCATTCTAGAAACAACTTGGGATAAACAAAATTCATTGATCATAAAAATAAAAGGGCAACCAATTGGTGTTTTTGGACAGATAAATTTTAATATTTTGGAAAAATTTAACATTAATGAAAGAATATTTGGTTTTGAAATTGATTTTGAAAAATTACAATCTCTTTCCTCTGAAAAAAAAGAATTTGAGTCTATCTCTTTTCATCCGCCCGCCACAAGAGATATTTCTGGATTAGTTTTAAAAACCATAGCAATAGATGCTATCATTGAAGAAATTTATAAAATAGATATTCATTTAATAAAATCAGCCGAACCCTTTGATATTTATCAAGGATCTGGCATTCCGGAAAATCAAAAAAGTGTTTCCTTCCATATTGTTTATCAATCAGACGAAAAAACACTTGATACAAAGACAATAGACATGCTCCAAAAACAAATTTTGGAAAAATTAGAAGAAAAATTTAATTGGCAAATTAGAAATTAATTTTAAAAATATTATAAAAATAGAATGGCAAAAGAAAAACAATCATCATATAGCGCAAAAGATATTTATGTTTTAGAGGGCCTTGATCCGGTAAGAAAAAGGCCGGGTATGTATATTGGCTCAACTGGTACGCAGGGTTTACACCACTTAATCTACGAAGTAGTTGATAATTCACTAGATGAAGCCTTGGGAGGATATTGCGATACAATAGAGGTTTTTTTATTACCAGACGACTATGTTATGGTTATTGATAATGGACGAGGAATTCCAGTAGATATTCACGAAAAAACCAAAAAATCCGCTCTTGAAACAATTATGACCACTCTGCATGCAGGAGGAAAATTTGGCGGTGATGCTTATAAAATTTCTGGTGGCTTGCACGGTGTAGGTGTTTCCGTTGTTTGTGCTTTATCAGTTGATATGCGCGCCGAAGTTTGCAGAGAGGGTCATAAATATGCTCAAGAATATAAACAGGGCAAACCTAAAGCAGCCGTAAAAAAAATAGGCGATTGTAAAAAAAAGGGAACCACCATTCTCTTCAAACCAGATAAAGAAATTTTTAAAGAAATATCTTTTGATGTTAAAAAGATATTAAATCATTTAAGACAGCAGGCTTATTTAACCAAAGGTATTAAAATTGATTTTTATGATCACCGAGATAAAACTAATCCATTTGAATACCACTTTTATTTTGAAGGAGGCATTAAATCTTATTTAAAATATTTATCCAGAAATTCAGAGTCAGTTCACGCTAATCCTTTCTATACTTCCGGAGAAAGAGAAGGAATTGCTGTTGAGGCCTCTTTTCAATATACTGATTCTTACGAAATTTCTGAAGAAAGCTTTACTAATAATATTTTTACAATTGAAGGGGGAACACACCTAACTGGTTTTCGTTCTGCCTTAACTCGATTAATTAATGATTATGCTCGTAAAAATAGTTTTCTAAAAGAATCGGAACCAAATTTGACTGGAGATGACATTAGAGAAGGATTAGTTGCTATTGTTTCAGTTAAAATAAGAGAACCTCAATTTGAAGGACAAACTAAAACAAAATTAGGAAATCCAGAAGCTAGACCAGCTACAGAAGCTGTTGTTGCCGAAGCCCTTGGGGATTATTTAGAAAAATTCCCGCAGGATATGAAAATAATTATTGAAAAAGCAGTTTTATCTTATAAAGCCAGAAAAGCCGCTAAAGCTGCTAAAGAAACTGTTTTAAGAAAAGGTGTTTTAGACGGATTGTCTTTACCCGGAAAATTATCTGATTGTACTAGCCGAAATCCAGAAGAATCAGAAATTTATTTAGTGGAGGGTGAATCTGCCGGTGGTTCTAGCCGACAAGCCAGAAATAGAAGATTTCAAGCTATTCTTCCATTAAGAGGAAAGATTTTAAACGTAGAAAGAGTTCGTTTAGATAAAATGCTTGCTTCCGAAGAAGTAAAGAATTTAATTATTGCACTTGGAACTGCTATTGCAGATGACTTTAATTTAGAAAAATTGCGCTATCAAAGAATTATTATTATGTGTGATGCGGATAGTGATGGAAACCACATTAGGACTTTATTAATGACTTTGTTTTTTAGACACTTTAAGCCTTTAATTGATAAAGGATATCTCTATTTAGCACAACCGCCATTATATAAAATAACTGTGGGTAAAGAATTCCATTATGCTTATTCAGATCAAGAGAAAGAAAAGATATTAACTGGATTAAAAGACAACCGTAGTAAAGCAAGCATCCAAAGATATAAAGGTTTGGGAGAAATGAATCCAGAACAGCTTTGGGAAACAACCATGGATCCAGCCAACAGAATCTTATTAAGAGTAACCCTTGAAGATGCTGTAGAAGCAGACCATACTTTCGATATGCTTATGGGAAAAGAGGTCTTGCCAAGAAAAAGATTTATTCAGGCCTCTGCTAAAAACGTTAAAAATCTTGATATCTAGCAAAGAATTGACTTTTTTACCTTATTTTGTTATTCTATCTCTATGAAATCAACAAATAAAATCAGTGCTTTTTTTGGTGAGGTTGTTTCAGAAATCAAAAAAATTACCTGGCCAACAAAAATAGAAGCAGTCAAATACACCCTTACTGTGATAGTTATCACCCTAATTGTGGCTGCAATTCTAGGATTTTTTGATTATGGTTTTCAATATTTATTAGAAAAATTTGTATTTAAAAAATAAACGATAGGTTCTTTTTAGTATGTCAAAACAACAAACCTCAACTGAAAAAAGATGGTATGTGCTACATACCTATTCTGGCTATGAAGACGCTGTTGCAAAAAACCTCAAACAAAGAGTGGAGTCTTTGGGTATGGAAGATAAAATATTCAACATAATTGTTCCCAAAGAAAAAAAGATAAAAATTAGAAATGGTAAAAAAAGAACTATTGAAGAAAAAATATACCCAGGTTATGTTTTAGTAGAAATGATTGTAACCGACGATTCTTGGTATGTTGTAAGAAACACACCAAATGTTACGGGATTTGTCGGATCAGGCACAATTCCACTTCCGGTTTCTGAAGTTGAGATAAACTCTCTAAAAAAACGGATGATTGAAGAAGAGCCCAAATACACTATCGATTTCAAAGAAAACGACTTGGTTAGAATTACAGATGGTCCATTTAAAGATTCGGAAGGTAAGGTTTCTGGAGTAGATGGAGAAAAAGGAAAAGTAAAAGTAATGATAAACATGTTCGGCCGTGATACTCCGCTAGAACTAGATTCATTACAAATTAAAAAAATAGGTTAAAAATTATGGCAAAAGAAATTAAGGCAATCATAAAACTTCATATTCAAGCAGGCAAAGCTAACCCCGCACCTCCAGTTGGTCCAGCTTTGGCTTCTCAGCAAGTAAATATTGCTGAATTCTGCAAAGCTTTTAACGACGCAACTAAAGATTTAGGAGATTTTAAAATACCAGTAGATATTACTGTCCACACAGACAAATCATATACTTTCAAATTGCACCAACCTCCAGCAGCTCAATTAATCAAAAAAGCGCTTGGTTTAGAAAAAGGTTCTGGCAACAAAAAGAAAGTTGGTAAAATCACCA
The DNA here is from genome assembly GCA_034678205.1 of Patescibacteria group bacterium. Taxonomy (GTDB): domain Bacteria; phylum Patescibacteriota; class Minisyncoccia; order Minisyncoccales; family Minisyncoccaceae; genus UBA6220. The sequence continues at coordinate 1,462 of JAXDCF010000060.1, read as the reverse complement.
AAGCACAATTAGAAGAAATTGCGAAACAAAAAATGTCTGACTTAAATACCAATGATATGGAACAAGCTGTTAAAATTTTATCTGGAACAGCTCGATCTTTAGGTATTGATGTAATCTAAAATAACTTCGTTTTTTCAAAATTATTATCCTAATTTTTAAATATTTTGATATTATCTGATCAGGAAATTAAAAAATATCTTGACGAGGGCAAAATTCAAATTACACCCAAGCCAAATCTTGACGAACAACTCGGTTCGGCCTCTTTGGATTTAAGATTAGATAGCGAATTTATGATTTTTGAGCACACTAAAAATCCCTATATTGACACAAGAAATCCAGAAACATTTAGAGATATTACCCGTCTTGTAAAGATAAAAGACGATGAACCATTTGTTTTTCATCCAGGAGAATTTATCTTAGCTAGCACCGAAGAAGAAGTTTTTTTACCAAACGATATTGCCGCTAGAATTGACGGACGATCTAGCTTGGGAAGACTAGGAATTGTAATTCACTCTACTGCTGGTCATATTGATCCTGGCTTTAAAGGAAAAATTGTTTTAGAAATGGAAAATATTGGAATGATTCCGATCTTGCTTTATCCCAAAACCAGAATCTGTCAATTGGTTTTTGAAGTTTTGAGTTCACCCACAACCAAGCCTTATCATAAAAAAGCTGGAGCTAAATATGTTAATGTAAAACATCCTCAAGAAAGCCGATTAGAAACTAAATAAAATATATAAATGGAATCTAATGCAACTGGAAAATTTATCGTTTTAGAAGGTATTGAGGGTTGCGGAAAGGGAACTCAGACAAAATTATTGTCTGATTTTTTGACCCAAAAAGGGTATAATCTTATTGTTAAAAAATATCCGGAATATGGGCAACCAATCGGAGATTTTATCAATGGCTGGCTACAAAAAAAACACGAACTAACTGTTGAAGCTCAAGCTTTGCTATATTTTACAGATTTTATTAAAGATAAAAACCTATTGGAACAAGAGCTTAAAAATGATAAAATAGCCATTGCAGATAGATACTTTACAACCACAATTGTTTACCAATATATTAATGGACTACCTTTGGAAAAACTACTCAAATTAAGTGAATTATTTGATTTACGCAAACCAGATTTATGTATTTACATTAAAATATCTCCAGAAACATCATACGCCAGGAAAAAAGAACAAAAAGGTGTAGACATGGATCGACATGAGGCAGATAAAAAATTTTTAAACTCTCTATACGAAACTTATGAAAAAATTACTCAAGAAAACATCTTCTGCAAGTGGGAAACAATTGATGGAGAGCAATCTATTGAAAATGTTCATAATCAAATAGTAGAAACCATAAGTAAAAAGTTGAACCTTTGGATGAACCCGGTTAAATAACTTTTTTGACTGGTTAAAATCCTTTTAAATAAAATAACCCATGTTTGGGGGTGGCACCCCCAAACATTCTAAAT
>JAXDCF010000059.1:0-8364 GCA_034678205.1 Patescibacteria group bacterium | reverse complement strand
TATGACCGCACTGGTGAAATTTTATTAAGCGATGTTTATAACGAAGAAAAAAGAACTTATGTCCCCCTTTCTCAAATCTCTGAAACGCTTCAAAAAGCGGTTATTGCTACCGAAGATGCTCGTTTTTACAATCATCAAGGTGTTGATTTACTTGGAATTTTACGCGCCATTAAAACAAATTTTGAAACCGGAAGTTCGCAAGGCGCTTCCACTATTACCCAGCAATTAATCCGTTCTACTTTTTTAACTCCTGGAAAAACCTTAAATAGAAAAATTAAAGAAATTGTTCTTTCTTTAGAATTAGATAGAAAATATTCAAAAACTCAAATCTTAGAATGGTATCTTAACCAAATCCCTTTTGGGGTTAATATTTATGGTGCTGGAGAGGCCTCTACAACTTATTTCCAAAAACCAGTAAAAGATTTGACTTTGTCTGAATGCGCCTTATTAGCTGCTATTATTCAATTACCAAGCTATTATTCTCCTTATGGTCAGCATGTTGATAGATTGATGGAAAGAAAAGATTATGTTTTAGAAAGAATGGAGCAGGAAGGATTTATTACCAACGAAGAAAAAATAGCTGCTCAAAAAGAAGAAATTATTATTTCTAAAATACCCTCTACTGGATTAGCTTATCATTTTGTAGAATATGTAAAAGAACAAGTAGAAGAAACTTATGGGGCTGATTTCTTACAAACTAAAGGATTGAGAATTTACACAACCCTAGATTGGGAAATGCAAGAAGCAGCTGAAAAAATTGTGAAAGAACAGGTCTTAAAAAATAGAACTGCTTATGGTGCCTATAATGCAGCCGCCATAGTTATGAATCCTAAAAATGGCGAAGTCCTTTCTATGGTCGGATCAGCTGATCCATGGGCTGATTCTTTACCAAAAGGATGTGATCCAACAAAAACTTGTAAATTTGTTCCAAGCTATAATGTGGCTGTTCAAGGATTAAGACAACCGGGATCTTCTTTTAAACCAATTATTTATGCTACTGCCTTTAGAAATGGTGCAACAGATAGCACTACGGTTATTGATCTTCCAATTTGTTATAATGATTATTGCCCTCATAATTATGATGGTTTTTATCATGGGATATTAACCTTGAGGCAATCTTTGGCTCAATCTTTAAACGTTCCAGCTGTTAAAGTTTTAAATGATTATGCTGGATTAGAAAATGCTATTGAAATGGCCCGCGTAATGGGAATTACTACTTTGGGAGACACTTCTCGTTATGGCCTATCTTTTGCTTTAGGTGCAGCTGATGTACGGGTAATTGATATGGCAACCGCTTATAGTGTTTTTGCAAATGGAGGATATTATATTGAACCTTCTGTAATTTTAAGAATAGAAGATAGCCAAGGAAATATACTTTTTAAAAATAACAAAACTCCGCGCAAAGTTTTAGAAAAAGACGTTTGTGATACAATTAGCGATGTTTTATCTGACAATGACGCTCGAGCCCCTATTTTTGGAGCACACTCTTTATTAAGATTTGATAATTATAAAGTTTCTGTAAAAACTGGGACAACCCAAGACAGTGTAGATGGTTGGACAATTGGATACACAGCCGATACTACTGTTGCGGTTTGGGCAGGAAATAATAACCGTACCCACATGTCTGCTATTGGAGAACAAGCTGCTGGACCAATCTGGAGATCTTTAATTTTAAAATCAATTGAGTTAAACACTAACGCTGCTCATCAAGAAACTTCTCAGCCAGTAGAGCCTGGCACCGAAGTGCCTTTAGTACCAGATTAAATAAGGGATATGGGATAGGATGTAAGGGATAAGGGATAAAAACTTAAAAGCGGACTTTTGTCCGCTTTTGTTAAAACATAAATAATTTTAATCGAATTATTTAATTAAATTTTAATTGGCATTACTACATATAAATAACTTGCGTCTCCAATTGGCTTAATAACAGAAGGTCCATCATTGCCTTGCATTTCAAAAGAAATCTCAGATGATTTTATATTATCTAAACCTTCTAAAATAAATCTCCAATTAAAAGAAACTTTTAATTCTGCGCCTTCTATTTTGGCAGGTAAAGATAAATTACTTTCTCCCATTTCCGAATCTTGGCTGTATATTTGTATTTCTTTGCTTTTTGGATCTATTTTTAAAATAACTTCGTTGGTTCTTCCTCCAAAAATGCCAGCTGTTTTAATTTGTTTTGCGAAATCATCTTTATTTAAAATTACTTTTGTTTTAGCTTCTTTAGGAATTATTTCTTGGTAAGATGGATATTCCCCTTCTATTTGACGGCTAATTAAATTAATTTCTGGATGGTCTACTCCGTTTAAAAAAGTTTCGAATAAGATTTGTGATTCCGAAGTATAAATTCTGGTTTCTTTTTCTGTTTCACTTAAAATATTTATTAACTCTTTAGCTGCTTTTTGTGGGAGAATAAATGAAATTGGAGTTTTAAAGAGATTTTTGTATCCCCCCTTATTCCCAAAAGATAAAACTTTTTCTGCTAAACGGAAGCTATCGGTAGCTACTATTTTTACTAACTCTTTTTCAAAGGAAAAATAAATTCCCGAAATTTCTGGACGAATTTGAGAGATACTAGCAATATTTACTACCCCCATTAAACCTTCTTTTAATTTACTTGTATTTATTTCAATAAACAGATCCTTACTAAAACTTGGGATAATAGGAAAATCATCAGCCGGAACTCCTTTAATTTGGGTTTTGTAATTTTTACCTTCTATAACCAGAGTATTATTTTTCTCTTTAATGTTTATTTTTTCTTCGCTTAGAGTTGTAGCAACTTGGCTTAAGAGTTTGGCCGGCACCGCTAATTTGCCTTCTTTTTCTGTTTTGCATAACCCCCACCATTGAATTCCTAGTTCTAAATCAGTTGATGAAATTTTTAAAAAATTTGGCAAGGCCTCAATTAATAAATTGTCTAAAATTGGCAAGGTTAAATTTTTTCCAGTAATTTTTTCTGTAAGACTAATACCTTTTTTAAATTCCTTGTTTAAGATGGTGAAGTTCATATATATATAATTATTTAATTTATTTAACTTATTATGATTGTTATTATGTTTATAAATTTTGGGGATTAATTTTATAATCTTCTAAAAGCCTTTATCTGTAATAATTTTTTAAAATTTTATTTTGTGTTTCTTGTGGATAACCTGAGTGAGTAAGTGGGTAAAAATTAAGTGAAATTCTGGAGAAAAATTATTTAAAATATTTTTAATAATTTTTCATCTTTTTAACCACATTCTTTGATTAGATTTATACTTGTTTTTTAAACACCTTTTTAACATTCTTTCAAAAATTATTTAGCGTAAATTCTTTGTAAGATTAATTCAATTTCTTGATGAATCTTTTCGTCTTCCTCCCATAATTTATCAACTAATTGGCAAGCATGGATGACGGTAGTGTGATCTTTCCCTCCAAATTTTCTTCCGATTTCAGAATATGAAAGTTTTAACTCTTTTTTTAATAAATACATAGCGATTTGCCTGGGCTTACTAAATTCTTTTTTACGAGAAGAGTAAAACATATTTCCACTAGGGATATCATAAAACTCTACAATAGCCTCAATTATTTTTTTTGGGTTAGTAACTTTGCTAGAAGAGATAATAATAGTTTTGAGTAGTTTTTTAACGTCTTCTATGGTTGGATTTTTATTATTGGATTTTTTAAAGATGATTAAGCGGTTGATAGCGCTTTCTAACTCTCGTATATTTTTTTGGATATTATTAGCTACAAATTCGATTACCTCTTTTTCAAAGATAATACCCTTTTCTTCCATTTTTTGCTTTAAAATAGCGGTTCTAGTTTCAAAATCAGGCATATTAATATCAGCAATCATCCCCCCTTCAAAACGAGATTTTAATCTTTCGGTAATAGCAGGGATATTATTAGGGTGCCTATCAGAAGAAAGAATAATTTGTTTGTTTCTTTGGTAAAGTGAGTTAAAATTATGGAAAAACTCTTCTTGGGTTTTATCTTTACCAGCAATAAATTGAATATCGTCTACAATTAAGACATCTAATTCACGCAAGTTCTTTTTTAAATCTTCACTATTATGGTTTCTAATAGCATTCACAATCATAGAAATTAGTTTTTCGGCAGGGATATAACGAACTATTTTATCTGGATTGTTTTGTTTTATTTTATTACCAATAGCTTGAATTAAGTGAGTTTTACCCAACCCTACTCCCCCATAAATAAATAAAGGGTTATAATTTTTACCTGGTTCTTCTACCACTGCCATTGCAGCAGCATAAGCCATTTCATTAAAGGGTCCAATAATAAAATTCTCAAAAGTGTATTTAGGGTTTAGGTTTGTTTCTTTATTTATCTCTAATTCAGAAAATCCTAATTGCTCCACTAAATTATCATCATTTTTAATAGATTGTTTTTTTGAGGAAGCTGGTTTTTTTTCTGTTTTTACTGCGCTAACAACATAATTAATGGTTTTGATATTTGGATTAAGAGTGTGTAGTATTTTTAAAATATCTTTGTTGTATTTTTGTTCTAACCATTCCTTACTAAATGAGTTTGGCACAGAGACAATCGCACCATCTTTTTCAATAGAAGAAATTTTTGTGTTACTAAACCAAGTTGCAAAATTTGCTGCAGAAATATTCAATTGGATTTGAGCCAAAACGGCCTGCCATAATTGTTCAGCTTCCATAGATTTATAGAATAAGGATTATTAATTTTTCTATTATATTATAAATTATTAAAGTCAATATAGCAAAAAGGCTTATAAAATAAGGGCAAAATAATTTGATGTTGAAAAGTCGTGGAGAAAAAGTGTCTAAAATTATTCTTTAAATAATATAAATATAGATATAGTCTATCCTTTTTCGTTTTTTTTCAGCTGGTGGAGCTACAAAAGATTAAGCAATCCAGCCCAAAACCGAAATTTAAATTTGGATTTTATTAAAATCTTGTCTTGACCAAGCAGTAAAATATTGCTATATTTTAAATACTTATTAATTAGATTATTAAGATTATGAGCATAACTTACAACCCAAAGAAAAAGAAAAGGCAAAAGACGCATGGGTTCTTAACCAGATCAAAGACCGAAGGTGGCAAAAAGGTTATAAAAAGAAGAAGATCCCAAAAAAGAGCAAGAATAACTGTTTAAAAGCGTCCCGTCAATTTACGGGAGTTTTTATTTATAATATGTTATCTCCTCAAAATCGCTTAAAAAAGAAAAAAGACTTTGAAAAAGTTTTTAAACAAGGAGATTCTATTAAGGGTAATTTGTTTTTTTTAAAAAAGATTAACAATCAGAAAGATTATACTCGAGTTGGATTTATAGTGAGCAAGAAGATATCCAACAGAGCTGTTGTTAGAAACAAAATCAAAAGACAATTAAGGGAGGCCACGAGAGAAGAACTTAAGAATTATGATGGGAAAAATGATTTAATTATTGTGGCACTTTCCCCTATCAAGAGAGTTGGTTATAAAGAAATTAAAAAAGACATTTCTTTAGTCTTTAGTAAAATTTATAATTCAAAAATAAAACAATGAACTTTATCGTCTTAATTTTCAATACCATTCTTTATCAGCCCATGTTGAATATTTTGATTTGGCTTTACGGCTTAATCGGAAATTTTGGCGTGGCGATTATAATTTTAACTTTGCTTATTAAGCTTTTCTTGCGTCCATTAAATAAAAAGGCCATCGCTTCGCAAAAGGCAATGTCAGAAATCCAGCCTAAAATGCAAGAGATTCAAAACAAATACAAAAATGATAGAGAAAAACAGGCCTTAGAATTAGTGAGCCTTTACAAAAGAGAAAATTTTAATCCCTTTGCTGGTTTTTTATTACTATTTCTTCAAATTCCAATTATTTTAGCGTTATTTTATGTGGTAAAAAACGGAATAAATGTTTCGGAAATTGGGCAATCTCTTTATTTTTTTGTAAAACTACCTTCGGCAATTTACCCCTATCTTATTAATTTTAATGGATACGAGATTTTAGATTTAAGTAAGCCCAATGTTTATTTGGCAATCTTAACAGCTGGAGCCCAATACTTACAAATAAAAACATCTGCCCCTCAATCAATTACGAAATCTAAGGATGGAGAAAATAATAACATGAACGAGATTGGTAATATAATGCAAAAACAGATGGGTTTTTTTGTTCCCATAATGACCTTTATTGTTTTATTTAATTTACCTGCAGCCTTAGGACTTTATTGGATAGTATCAACAGTAGTTTCTGTTTTTGAACAACGTCAATTATTAAACAAGAAAAAATAAAATGATAATAGATCACAACGAGAAAAATTTAATAGAAAATATTGTTTTAGATTTTTTTGATGCAGCTGGTTATAGTGCAGAAATTAAAAATATTTCAATACAACACGAAGATGACAATTATATTTTATACATTAATCTTAGCGTAGAAGACGCTCAAATGTTGATTGGAAAGCAAGGAGTTGTGCTTTCGGATATCCAATTACTTTTAAGAAAAATATTAAAGAAAGGGTTAAATAAAGAAGTATTTTTAAATTTAGACATAGATAATTATAAAAAGAAAAAAGAAGAATATCTCCGGGATTTAGCTGAAGATGTGGCTGATGAAGTTTCTTTTACTAAAAAAACAAAAGAAATACCTATGCCCTGCTCTTTTGATAGAAGGATTGTGCATTTAGAATTGGCTAAAAGAACAGATGTTATAGTAGAGAGTATTGGAGAAGGAGAGGAGAGGAGGATTGTTATTAAACCGAAAGGATAATAAGGGATAAGGGATAGGCGGTAAGGGATAAGGGCAAAAGTATTTAAGAATAAAAATGGAACAAAAAGAAATAAAATCATTTTTTGATCTACTTGCTTGGCAAAAGGGGCACCAGTTTGTTTTAATGTTATACCGGGCGATGGAAAGATTCCCAGCAGATGAAAAATTTGGACTGGTAAGCCAAATGAAGAGAGCAAGCGTTTCTATTACTAGCAATATTGCCGAAGGATTTTCTAGGTATGGCTCTGCGGATAAAATTAATTTTTATCGATTTTCAAAAGGATCTATTACAGAAATACAGAATCAATTAGTTATTTCTAAGGATTTAAAATATATTAACGAGAAAGAGTTTAAAGAATTATTTGAACAATTAACCGTTGTACAAAAATTGGTAAGCGGATTAATCGGCGGGATTAAATTAAGGGTAGATAAAAAGAAAGAAAAAATTTAATAAAATACGGACCGAAGAGGGTCCGTTTTTATTTTGTAATACCCGTATCTCTTATCCCATATCCCTTAGCCCATATTATATTAGTTCTTGGGCTTGCTGGTCAGCAAAGACCTTTTCTTTAGCCTCTTTGATTTTAGAAACTTCTTCTGGGCTAGTGGTAATGATTTGGTCTTCAGTGTAAGAAGCACGAATAGCAATTGCGACGTGTTTTTGTCCAGCAAAAAATATTCCCTCCCCTACCGGTGTTTCCAAAAGTAAATATTTTTCTTGGTCGGTTAAACTAAAAACATTTTGTACTAAATCAATTGAGGCTGGACTTTGTTTTAATAACAATTGGATAGACGAGTTTGTGATAATTGGCTTGCCATAATCTGAATTAATAAAATCTGTAATATCCTGAGTTATGGTAGTTACTCCTAGCCAATACTTCCTGGCTCTTTTACAAATGCCAAACAAGAAAGAAGCACCATCCGTTTCTTTCATCATCCACCAGGCCTCATCTATAACTAAGATTCTTTTTTTGAAAGAAGCACGAATTGTGTTCCAAATATATCGCATAACAATAAACATTGCGATTGGTCTAAGCTCGTCTTCAACATCACGGAGGCCAAAAACAACTAATTGACTTCCCATATCAATATTAGTTTTGGCATTGAAAAAAGAAGAATAGGTTCCTCGGGTGAATTTTCTTAATCTTTCAGTTAAGCTTTCCGCAGATTCCATGGTTTCTAAAACAGATTCTAAGTCAGATAAAACAGGAACATTGTTTTTCCAGTTTTTGGTATCAGAATCAACCGTAATATCTTTAGCCGCGTAAGTGGCCATAAGCGCTTGATCCATAATAGCGTCTTCTTCTGGCGTTAATCCGCCAAGCATTATTCTCATTAATCCAACCAAATTAATAACAGTGTTTCTGAGAGCATTTTCTGGAGTTTCATCTTCACCTAATTCTGGTAAATCAAAGGGGTTGATATGGTTATCTGAACTTAAAGCAACTTTAAAAAATGAACCGCCCACCGCTTCGGATAATGTTTTGAATTCATTTTCTGGATCAATTACAATACATTCTGTTCCCATCATTAAAGAACGTAAAATTTCTAATTTTACAGTATATGATTTTCCAGAACCTGATTTAGCGAAAATAACCATATTTGCGTTTTCCATGCTAAATCGATCAAATAAAACTAAAG
>JAXDCF010000058.1:0-3302 GCA_034678205.1 Patescibacteria group bacterium | reverse complement strand
CCGTTGATTCAAATAAGAAGATTGAAAAATTTTCTATCAACAGCAACAAAAAAATTCTAGCAGTTTTTTCCCAGGAGGGATTATACGGTCAGATTCTTTGCGGAAGCAGAATAATAAGTCCTATGGTTATAGCATAGGCAGGAGACACCAAGTTCTCCTTTGTTTGTTGCATAAAAATTAAACATATTGTATTATTTAAAGATAAAAAAGAATTATTCTTTTTCAAAATGAAACTATATAAAAAAATTCCGTATTTATTGCAGGGACTATGGTCAACTGGATTTAATATTGTTTCAAGAATTTTTCCCTCTTTTTTCGCGAGTGTTGCGAGCGCGTCGCAAATAAGTATTATATATTCTCTTTATTCCTCTGCCAAATTTTTAACCATACCTTGTGGTTGGATTTCGGATAATCTAGGAAAAGGAAAAACATTATTCTATGTTTTTCTGGTTTTACCAATAATCGCTTTATTATTTACAGTCTCTGATTCTATTTTCTTTTTTGCATTAATGTATTTTATTATAGGATTGCTTGGTAATTTTTATTATTCTTCCATTAATAGTCTTGTAACTATTTTTCACGAACAAAAAACAAAGGCCTTATTCAAATTAGAAAGCTTTTATCAATTAGGCGCTTTTATAGGTCCAATAGTAGGCGGGGCATTGTTTCTTAAAAATGGAGGCATGCAAATGGCTTTCTATGTTTGGGCAATCCTTGGAATAATTGGTCTCATATTATCTTATCCGCTTAAAAAGCAAAACGTTGTTCAAAAACAAGATGAAAAGCGTCCGAGTTTTAAGAAAATTTTAAGAGAATTAGGATCTAATAAATGGAATTTTTTATTTTATATAATTATCTGTTCGTTTTTAACCGGAATTTTTGAATCAGTAATTAGCTTAGCTATTCCACTCTATTTAACCCACATACATTTTAACATTGCGAATGTTGGATTAGTTATTGGATTTGGTTCTTTGATTAGTATAGTTGGATTATTGGGGTTAGGAAAAATTATGGATAAAATGGGGCATAGAAACTCATTAATCATCACTTCCAGTCTCGTTGCTATTGCTTCTATATTTTTTATATTATCTAAAAATATAATCTTATTAATTTTATTATTGGGGATATTTACAGTTGGAAGGGCAGGAGGGTTAAATGTGGCCAGAGCTTTTATTTCCGAAAATGTAGCCGAAGAATTAAGAGCAACTGGTATGGCTATCAGTGATACTTTTCAATATATAGCCAGAGTAATTGGTCCATTAGCAATCGGATTGTTTATTGATTTTAAAGGCATCTTTTCGCCCTTTATAGCCTGCTTTATATTGGCCATAATAGCGGTGATAATAATGATTTTTAAAGATAAAATTTTTCGTGTTTTAAATCTATCCAACCAATGAACAAAAAAAATATCAAAGCTATATTATTTGATTCTGATGGGACTTTATTTATGAGTGAATATCGCCAGGCCAAGGTTTGGAAGAATATTTTGGATGATTATAATATAGAAATACCTAAAGAGGATTATTTGCTTTATGCTGGAAAAACTAGCGAGCAAATAGAAGAAATTATTATTAGTAAGTATGATTTAAGCGTTAAAAAGGGGGATTTAGTTAAAAGACGAGACCAAGAAATGTTAAAGTTATATGGCGAGGATGGATTAGAATTAATGCCTTGCGCTAGAGAAGCAGTAGAATTTTTTCATAAGCATCCTAATTTTAAAATCGCACTTTGTACTAACGGAGGCAAAGAAGAAATGGAGGTAAAATTAAAAAGAAATGGTTTTGATAAATATTTTTCATTAGTTATTACTAAGACAGATGTAGACAAACCAAAACCAGCCCCTGATATTTATTTAGCTGCGATGAATAAATTAAAAGTTAAGCCAAAAGAATGTTTGGTTATTGAAGACACAGAGCATGGTTTAAAAGCTGCCAAAGCTGCTGGGGCATATTGTTTTGTAGTGCCAAATGGATTTGCCGATGGTCACGATTTTACCAAAGCAGATAAAATATTAACCTCACTAAGAGATCTAATTAAATTTTTTAAGGAATAGATTTTCCTTTGATTAATTTTAATCTTCTTAAAGTTGGAAAAACTAAATATGAAAGCGAGGCCTTCTTGCCAACTGGACAAGAATTTTTATTTAATAAAGCATCTTTAAATTCTTCTAAAGTATTGGCTTTGCATTCTGTATAGGTTTTGCCTAGGCCTCGATAATGATGTGCGTCGCTACCAGCAGTCATAGCTAGATTATTTTTCTGGGCAAAAGTAAATGCTTTTTTATCTGGCATAGTAAAAGGTAGCCGGCCATTAAATACTTCTATTCCATCAATAAGCCCAATATAATCTATTAAATTATCTTTAAATTTTTCTATACCGTGATAGGGGTGGGGAATTATTACAATGCCTCCTTGTTTTTTAATTTCATTAATAACCCATTTAGCGTCTTTGCCTTTGCCATTTATTTGATCTTTAATAAAGAGAGCTAATATATCGCCCTTATTAGTTTTAATTTCTTCTCCTAAGATAATTTTTATCCCAAGCTCAGATCCGATATTAAGCGCTTCTTCCCATGCTCCAGTTGTTTCATGATCTGTAATTGCTACGCCATCTAACCCTTTTTTGAGGGCATATTTAATTATTTTTTCTGGAGAAGACGCTCCATCATTAGAATAGTATGTATGGCAATGCAAATCTATTTTCATAATTTAATTATACCTTTTTATTTTTCAAAAACAAGTACGGGTTGATTCTTGTGCTTTAATTTTGTATAGTTAATATATGAGAAAAAGGATTTTTATAGGCATTAATTTACCGGAAAAAATAAAAAATAAATTAGCAGAAGAACAGCAAGAAATAGACCGGTCTTTTTCGTATTTCTGTGGAAACTCTCCAATTAAATGGACTAAGAAAGATAATTTACACATTACCTTATTTTTTGTTGGTTATTTAGAAATAAACGATTTGCCAGAAATTTTTAATATTGTAGAATCTGTGGTTTCAAAATTTAGCATTTTTGATGTTGAATTAACCAACCTCACTTATGCGCCTAAAAATAAAATACCGCCTAAAATGGTTTGGGTAAATGGTAAATCATCTGATGAGCTGGGACGCTTGCAAAAAGCCATGGAGACTGCACTTTTAAGCAATCCCAATATTGTTTTAGAAAACGAAGAGGGAAGTAATAAAAATTTTTTACCCCACATTACTACAGGTAGAATAATCCAATGGCAATGGTCAAAAATAGAACCTGAGGAAATTCCAGAATTAGATAAAGATTTTTCTTTTAATTTTTCGGTTAA
>JAXDCF010000057.1:0-2775 GCA_034678205.1 Patescibacteria group bacterium | reverse complement strand
TAATTTCATTAGACGGTGGAGATGAAAAAATAAAATCCAAATCAGAAGAAATTTACAACATTTTACAAAATAGTAATTTTGAAGTATTATACGACAACAGAGATGATAAAACCGCGGGAGAGAAATTAGCCGATAGCGATCTCATCGGTATTCCTTTGCGCGTAGTTGTAAGTAAGAAAACTCTTGAAAAAGAAAGCGTTGAAGTGAAAAACAGAAACGCGGACGATGTTTGTTTAATCAAAATAACCGAAATTATGAATTATGTTGAAAAATCCTTTTAGTAATTTTTTTTCTAATCTATCACAAGATATTGCAATTGACTTAGGAACCGCTAACTGCTTAGTTTATGTAAGAGGCAGGGGAATTATTTTATCCGAACCATCAGTTGTGGCTTTAAATAAAAAAACTAATCAAGTTTTGGCAATCGGAAGAGAAGCAGAAAAAATGGTTGGTAAAACTCCTAGCCATATTGTGGCAATCCGTCCTTTGGTTTCTGGAGTAATTTCTGATTTTGAAGTAACAGAGCAGATGTTGCGTTATTTAATTGAAAGAGCCAAAGAAGATAAATTTACTATTTTAAAACCACGCGTAATTGTGGGCATACCTTCTGGTGTAACCGAGGTAGAGAAAAAAGCCGTAGTTGACGCAACAAAATCTGCTGGGGCACGAGAAGTGTTTTTGATTGATGAGCCTATGGCTGCTACTATTGGCGCAAGGATGGCAATCCATGAGCCAGCTGGAAATTTTATTGTTGACATTGGAGGTGGAACAACAGAAGTGGCTGTTATTTCTTTGGGCGGAATAGTAGTTTCTAAAAGCTTACGAATTGCAGGAGATAAATTAAATGCTGATATTATTCAATACGCGCAGGAAAGATATAAATTATTAATTGGAGTAAGAACTGCAGAAAAAATAAAAATAAGCATTGGTGTGGTTTATTTTGAAAAAGAACCCAACAAAAGCGATTTAAAAGAAATGCCAATGCGTGGACGAAATTTAGTTACTGGATTGCCAGAAGAAATAGTAATTTCTCAAAATGATATTAAAAAAGCACTAGAAAGATCTATTACTCAAATTGTTTCAGAAATTAAAAACACAATTGAAGTTACTCCTCCAGAGTTATTAGCTGATATTATGAAAAAAGGAATTGTTTTGGCTGGTGGTGGCGCTCTTTTAAGAGGATTAGACAAACTAATTACCAAAGAAACAAAAATACCTTGCGCTGTAATGGAAGATCCAATGACAGCCGTGGTTCGTGGAGCAGGAATGGTTTTAGAAAACCTAGACGAATATCACGATGTGCTTGTGGAAGTGGAAGAAATTCAACCTCCAAAGTAAAATGAAAGCGGCAAATTGCCGCTTTTAAAATGTTTTTGTTGCGCCAAAATTTAAATCAAGAAATATGACAGACGAATATTCTAAAAAAGAAGAGCAATTAAATTTATCAAAACAATCCTGGCCCAAGCATTATGCGAGCCAGTTGATTTTGAATAAACATTCTAGCGCTACCATAGCGGTAACTACTGGTTGGACAAAAAAAGAGGATATTTGGAATAATCTTTCGGAAGAGTCAAAAAACAAAATTGCAATTATGGGTCAGCTTTATTCTAAAGAAGGAATTAATTTTATTATTAGAAATACTTTTTTAAATCCTAATCTTAATTATTTAGTTATTACTGGCCGTGATTTATCCGGTAGCTTAAAAGAATTTCAATCGTTTTTGGCAGGTGAGAAAAAACAATATATTCACGAGGAAATTCCATCAGAAAAAATCCAGGAATTTATAGATTATTTTTCTAAGCATTCTATTTTTGTTGATGTGTCTAAATTAGACGAAGCTCTCAAAGAAATAAAACAAATGGATTTGCCAACTAATTGGATTAAAGAGCCGATAGATTTTAATGATCATATAGTTCAAGGCGCAAAAACATTTCCATCTGAAAAAGTTGGATTTAGAATTGAGGGCGAGAAAGTAGCCGATGTTTGGTTAAGGGTGCTAGATAGAATAATAAATTTTGGGCACGAAAAAATGAGCGCTTATGGAGAAAAGCAAAGAGAATTGGTGGATGTTATAACAGTTATTAGTAACGATGATCCAGATAATCCATATTTACCTAATTATCTCTATTTTAATCAAGACGATTTAATTAATTATTATCCTCAATTAATGACTGCTGGAATTTTTGATGGGGTTGAATATACTTATGGTAGCCGATTAAGGAATCACGATGGCATCAATCAAATAGAAGAAATTATAAAAGAATTAAAAAGGGAAAATTATTCGCGTCGTGCCATTGCTTTCACTTGGAATGTGGCCAAAGATTGTAAAAATACAAAAGCGCCTTGTTTGGATTTGGTGCAGGCATTAGTGCAAGACGATATTGTATATTTAACAGCTTATTTACGAAGTAATGATATGTACAGAGCTTGGCCTCAAAATGCTTACGGATTATTAAAAATACAAAAAGAAATAACCGAAGCTTTGGGATTGAGAATTGGCAAGCTGGTAATTATTTCTTGTTCCGCGCATATTTACGAAAGGGATTTTGCGGAAGCAGAAAAAATGATAAAAGATCATAAGCCAAAATTAGAATGTATGATGGATCCAAGAGGTAATTTTGTAATCGAATCTTTAGGTGAAGAAATAATTATCAAACACATTGATACCCAGGGGGTTTTTTTACAAGAGTTTCGCGGTAAGAGCGTTCAGGAATTAAGAGATCAAATTGCCAAGTTTGTAACAGACCCAATTCACGCAATTTATCTGGGCACAGA
>JAXDCF010000056.1:0-3666 GCA_034678205.1 Patescibacteria group bacterium | reverse complement strand
ATTATCGCATAACCAAGAATATCTTTATTCAATAATCAGTTTGGAGAAATTAGAAATAAGATTATTTTTCGGTATTGTTTGGCATTCGCCAAACATTTTTATTTTCTACAAGCCCCAAACGCACCTAGTTTTGAACTGACGATACTTGGTTTAAATAATCAAATATCTTTCTGTTTGCATAGCTACTTCGCGCAGCGAAAGCCAAAGGAGCTGTACGTACTCGCAGGGGCATCGCTCAAAATCAGCGCGAAAGCCCCGGCACGCGCACCATCGCTCCAATCGCCACCACGGATGAAGGCGTGGGTATTTCCAGACGGATAAGCTGTACCATTATCCGTATAAATCTGTCCTACGCCATAAGAAGAATTAGCATAGGTTGAATTTGCTGGACCAACATCATTGTAAGATAGGCCAGTCGTCCAATTAGTGATTGAATTGATTTGTCTCCAAGTTTCAGATAAATTAGGCAGTTGTGATGTTTCTCTAGTATCATTAGTCCATTCCCAAACATTGCCAGACAAATCCCAAATCGTATTTCCATTAGCCAAGTTAAGGGTGCGACGGTAGTCAATCGTGCCACTACTTCCGACTGTGTTAGCGCCAGTGTTGTATTCATAACCAGAGCCAGTAGAAGGAGCAACAGCCGTATTGCTTGTATTCACAAAACCTCTGGCTAATACTCCAGAACCAACTACTCCTCCTGTCCAATTGGTGGCAATATTTTCTGCATCTCTCGCGAGTAACATCCATTCTGCGTTGGTGATTAAGTGATAACCAGCGCCGAGGTTAGAACAAGCGGTGGCAGCTGCGGTTTGGGTAACATTTACCCAGATCGTGCCATCAGTTTGGGAAGTAGGAACACTTCCCACGTTTCTGGCTTCGTATTGCATGACACAAAAGCCGTGGCCAGAGTCAATCCAGGTTCCACCAGCTAAACTGGAACAGTTTAAGCTGTTTGAATTAAAGTAATTCACTTCGTAGTCATTGTTAGTGGAAAGAGATCCACGTAAAGTAAAACTCATTCCATTACTTGAATATTCGTAATTCTTAGATAAAGGAGGGAGGGTGTAACCGTTAGTTGAAAGAGCACTGTTTAGGGCTGTGCAAGTGCCTCCAGTGCCAATAGTGCAGGGAGTGACTTCTGACACAGGCAGAGAATTATTGGTTGCGTAAACTAAGATCGCTTTTTCTAGTTGATTTAGTTCTGCTTTTACTTTCGCGTCATTAGCAGAAGACGTAGCACTATTCATAGTAATTAAAATCAGACCGGATAAGATGCCGATGATTGCGATCACGACGAGGAGTTCGATTAAAGTAAAACCCCGATTAAATGGCATAAATTTCATCGGGTAAACTAGTTTTACTTTTTTAAAAATGTTTTTCATTTGTTTTTCAATGTTTGGGTGTCCGACACCCAAACATTGTTTTTTTAATTTTTCATTGATGATTTTAATTGTTGATATTATTTTAACAAATAAATATGAGCAACGCAAATTAAAAAGATAAATACTTTATTCTTGCTAATATCATATCACGTTTTCAAAAAAAAAAAAACGATTTAGGATGTGGAAAAATCTTTTAAACAACTATTTTTCTAAAAGCCATTTCCACGTAGGCATTACTTTAATTTTAAAATCACCCCTTTTAATTTCTCTTTCTTCTCCATAAGTTAAAATTAAACCATTCTTTAAATTATTTTGATTAAGTGCTTCCATCAATCCCTCAATCTCTCTTTTCTCGTTCTCTTTTTCCAAAGAATAACAAACCTGAATGGCCTTTACTATTTTATTTCTATCTTTTATTAAAAAATCACACTCTCCTTTGCCTTTACTAAAATAGACTTTTTCTTCTCTTCTTTTAAGCTCAATAAAGATAAGATTTTCTAAAAATCTGCCCCTGTCCTCGGAAAAAGAAAAAGCTACTGTGTTCCTTATTCCATTATCAATAACATATATTTTTTTATCCGAAATAAATTGTTTTTTAAAAGAATAATCGTATTTAAAAAGTTCAAAAACAAGATACGACTCTTGTAAAAAACCCACATAATCCCTAACTGAAACGGGACTTTTAATTCCCAATGTTTTGGCTATGGATTGATATCCAATTTTTTTTGTAAAGTTATTGAAAAGAAACCCAGCCAATTCCCTGAATGCTGTTATTTCTCTTATTCCAAAACGAGTTATAATATCTTTGTAGACAACATCTTCATACGTTCTTTTCAAAAATTCTGTATTTTTATATTTTATAAATTCTGGAAATCCACCCGAAACCAAATATTCATCAAATTTTTTAACTATCTTGACTTTATTGTCGGATAATATTTTTGAAGAATCTATTTTATCAAAAATCAAAACCTCCTTAAATGAAAAAGGATAAAGTTCTATTTTAAAATATCTTCCGGTAAGATGAGTGGAAAGCTCCGAAGATAACAGTTTGGCATTTGAACCGGTTATAAAAACCTTATACCCCTCTTCGTAAATTCTCCTTATAAATCTTTCCCAATTTTCTACATTTTGAATTTCATCAATAAAGATATTTTTTGATTGACGGCTTTTTTTCCAAACACTTAAAAGATTATCAAAATCGCTCACCTTAAAGCCCATTAATCGTTCGTCGTCAAAATTAATATAATAAAAATCCTTGGAAAACTTTTCGGAAAACTGTTTTAAAAGAGTTGACTTTCCGCTTCTCCTTATTCCTGAAACAATCACGATTTGCTTGGAGTTAATGTATTTATTAAAATCTATTAACCTTTCCATCCCTGGATCTTTATTTATAAAATGTTCCAATTGATCGTTGGAAACTTCTTCTAACTTTAATAAATTAAACATATTGTTGATATTTATATTATATATTTTCTTATATTACTAATATATATAATAAACAATCATTTGTCAACCTCCCCGCCCTAAAAGGCGAGGCTCACAGTAAGGGAAAGATAACCTCTCTGTCCCTCGGCAAAAATAGTATCAAAAGCCAAGCTGGACTTTCCTGATCCAGACACTCCGGTAAAAACAACCATTTTATTGCGGGGCAATTCCGAAGAAACATTTTTTAAATTATGTTCTCTCGCCCCTTTGATAATAATTTTATTTTGCATGTTTATAGTAGTAAGTATAAATTTTTAGGATATATCTTTTTTCAGACCATGCGGAGCACGACGGTGCGAGCCGGAGGAATTTTTCAGCAGAAAAATATCCGTGTCGGAAAAAAGATATACCAAAAATTTATTATTTATTTTTCATTTCTCTTTCCAGTTCCTTAATTTCATCTCTTAAAATCGTGGCTAACTCAAATTCTAAAGCTTCGGCGGCTTCTTTCATTTTCAATTTTTTATCTTTGATAATCTCTTTTAATGGTCGCGCATCCCCAACCAAATCCATTTCCAAAATTTTCTTATTTCTGTTCTTGCTTTGATTTTTTCTATTTTCTAATCCAAACTGTTCTAAAATATTTTTAATTTCTTTTTGAATCGTTTTTGGAGTAATTTTGTGCTCTTTATTATAAGAAAGCTGGATAGCGCGCCGCCTGTCTACTTCTGATATTGCTTCTTTCATTGAATCTGTAACTTTGTCTGCATACATTATTACTTTTCCATTTATATGCCTTGCCGCCCTGCCCATTACCTGTATTAAAGATCTTCTGGAACGCAAAAAACCCTCTTTA
>JAXDCF010000055.1:0-9344 GCA_034678205.1 Patescibacteria group bacterium | reverse complement strand
GGTCTTTGGATTGGAGGTTTTGTGGTTTTATTAATTATGTGGACTATCCAATATCTTGATAAAAAAAATGTTAAATTTCCTGGACGAGCCATACTTTTAACAATTGCCTATTATGCTTTAACTATCTGGCCACTTCGTTCAATTGAAGTAATCGGCAATGCACAACACACCATTTGGGGAATGGATAAATTAGTTCTTAGTATTATAATCGGAGGTATTTCTTTTTTTGGATTTGAAAAGTGGTATCGAGCTATGCGCGCTAAAAGAGGTAAATCATTATTCCGCTACCAAAAAGTTATCTGGCCCATAATTCCATTAATTATTTTATCTATCTTCTTTTATTTTGTAACCACTTATAGCTTACTTTGCTGTTACGAATAGCGCATTCTTTTATGATAAAGACGGACTATGTCCGTCTTTTTTTTTAAATTATATTCTATATTCTAACTATTACCAACTTCCACCGCCACCACCTCCAAATCCTCCACCACTAAATCCTCCTCCACCAGAAAACCCAGATCCACCCGAACCTGCTACAGAAGCAAAAGAAGTATTTGCAGTATGGCTAAAACTTTTTAAATCATTTGTAAATAAAACAGATGAAAAAGCCATATTAGTTGGAGAATAATACCATCCGTTTGTTGGCTCTTTATAAATCCCCTCAAATTGTTTAGCCCATTGTTCTTCCACTTTTAAAGCCATGGCATAAGGCAAAAATTTTTCAAAAATTTGCGGATTTTTTTCTGGAGCATTATGAAATTTAATTCTTTCTTTGTCTGCCACAGACAAATAAAGCTTTAATCCTTCAATATGTTCTTTCAAATAAACGCCTTTTTGAGTTTTCCTAGAAACAAAACATACAAAAATTATAATAATAACTTGTGAAAGAAGAACTGCTAAAATAGGCCATAAAGAAGGGATGGCATTGTTAAAATAAAATAAATTTGCCAAAGCGAATAAAACTTCTCCTATAAAAAATATCATTAATCTTGGCTTCCAATGATTTTTATCAAAATAATCTTTCTTTTCTAAAGCTTTTGATGTTTCGGTCATAATACTATTAACGGTTGTATGGCTAAAATCAAACTTGTCTTTTCTTTTTACAATCTGAGAAAGAAAAACCGTCTTTTCATCATCAATAAATAGATAATCCATTAGGTCCTTATCAAATTTATTTTTTAAATCATCTTTGGATTTTATTTTTTCTAACATATAATCAGAATTTCCAAACATCCATTTCTTTTCTATTTTGGTTATTTTTAAATAACCATTAATTGCTAAATAAACTATCTCAGCCGAAATATCTCCATTATCTGTGCGATCATCTATAATTGTTCCAATTTCAATTGGGGTTAAATTATCTGGAATATCATATTCTGGGATTATGATACCTCTGCCCTTTGGCCTTTTAACAAATCTATACCAAACAAAGAAAAGAATTAAAAAAATTATCAATGGCAACCCCAAAATCCAATTATCGATTAAAATATTTTTGATAATTTGGCTTTGGGTTGGAGCATTAACTATGCCTTTAGAAAATTTCAAAAGCCCGGTTAGATTTTCATTAACTAATAAATCATTAGAAGCAAATTTAATTATCGTTTTTCCATTATCTGTAAAGCTGTTTGCATAACCACAAATTTTAGTAGACTCATATCCACCCACAAAACATTTAAAATCAATATCTGGCACTAATTTTATTTCTTTAGGTAAGATTATTGTAGAACTAATTTTAGAAATTGGGACTTCCCAGCCAAATCCATTTATATTCCAATATAGTTCATCGTAATCATTAAAATAATTTATAGCCCTATCTATTTTATAACCAACAATATAAGTATTAATTCCAGTGACTACCGTATCCGAATCTCCTATCTTAATTTCTAAATTATTACCAGAATAATATTTTTCTACTTTATAATTTTTTCCGTTTTCATCCTTTACAAAAATATCGTAAATCCTCAAATTATAACTCAGATTATCTCTAGTATAACGGACAGGAATATCTCTAAAAATTCCATGACGATAATCAGATCCAAAATCATAAATAATGGCTTCCTGAATATCCAAACTGCTATCTGAATGAACAATAATTTGTTGATCAAAACTATTTACCTCTTCAGCCAAAGCAATATTCCCAAAACAAAACCAACCTAAAACAACAAAGAAAATGGTTAAAATAATAAATTTATTTTTTGTCATTAAGAATATTTTACCATAAAACATCTTTAAAGCGCAACAAAAAAAGAATGTTTAGGAGTGACACCACTAAACATTCTTTTAAGGTTGTTTGGGTTATAAAATCTATAACTCGTTGAAAAAAGATATATAATATTTCTATGGTTGTGTGGTTCCTTGTTTTATTATTACCCTGGCTTCGTTTAATTCCTGTCTGGCCGAAGTTAATAAATCTTTACTGGCTTTTAGAACGCTTTTATTTTGTGGAAAACCATCAAAAGTTAAAACCAAAATATCGGAGATTGCTTTTTGAGCTTTGCTTTTAGCATCGGCTATTTTATTTTTAGCTTCAGTATTAGTTGTTTGCGGATCCATTAAATCTGCTATATTCAAAATCTTATCTGCATAAGCAATTATGGCTATTTCGGACTGCAACAAACCAAAAACTTTATATCTCTGAACAACTAATTTTCTATCTTCCAAAAGAGTTGTTTTGTCAGTATCAGCTTTAATTTTTTCTTTTAATTGTTGCAAAAAGGTAATCTCGTTTTGAACTTGAATAATTAATGCGTTCTTTTGATCTGTATTGATTTTTTTTGTAATTTGAATTTTTTCAATAGCTTCGTTTAAAAAAGCAATTCGGCGATCAACTTCTTGAACTGCCTTGTCTTTTTGCTTGGCCATTAAAACAGCTTGCGCTGTTGTATTTTCTGATCCTGCTGGCACTTCCGCTATATTATTTTTAGCAAAAACGCTAACAGAAAATATAATTCCAAAAAATATTAAAATTGAAATTATTAAATTATTTTTTTTCATAGTATTAAAATCTTTTTATTTATTATATGTAAATACTAATCATCGGTCATAATATCAATAGGAGTATCATTTAAAGATTGATTAACCCTGCTTTCTTCTAAATCTAATTGATTAAGCAAATTGTCTATATCTTTATTTTCTGTAGATGAGTTATTTGAATTTGTTTGATTTGTTTGATTAAGATTAGTATTCTGAAATTCTGTTATAGAAGACCAATTGTTTACTAAAGACCCGCCACCATCTATTACAAAATAAATTAAAATACCGACCACGGCAACAGCACCAACTATCCATGGCCACTTCTTATTTTGGAAACTACCAAATTGTCCATTAACGCTTGTTTGATTTTCCATATATTTATTTACATCGCCATAACCCAAGGGGCGAAGGCTGGTTATTATTGTTTTTATTATCGATCTAATTATACCATTTGTTTATTTTTCAAACAAGATTACTCCTTCTCTTAATAGCTCTTTGATAATTAATTGCAAAACGATGCGCTTCATTACGAACCCGAATTAATAGATTTTCATTATGTTTTAACCATTTTAAAAAATCCAAATCAGTTTCTTTAAAAATAAATTCATCTTTTTTTCTTTCCGGACCTTTTGCAATCCCAACAATAAAAACTAATTTACCAGTTTTTTGGATTATTTTTCTAACAGTATTAACTTGGGGTTTACCTCCATCAACTAAAATTACTTGTGGCCAAGACCAATCATTGTGTTTTATTCTTCTTTCTATTACTTCTTTTAAACAATCTACATCACTTTGCCCTTCAACGGTTTTAATTTTAAATTTTTTATATTCACTTTTAATCGGCCTCATCGCATTGAAAACCACCAAAGATCCAACTTTGGCCTCTATGCCTAAGTTTGAAATATCATAACCTTCTATTCGCTCAATCTTAAATTTAGAAACCTCTGCCTCTTCTAAAAAACTTTTATCTATTAAAGAAAAATCTTTGATTTTTTTTAAGGCAAAGATTTGATTTCTTAATCTTCCTGCTTCTTCAAAATTTTGTTGTTTAGATGCTAACTTCATTCTTTTTTCCAAAGACCTAATTAAACTTTTCTTTTTGCCACTTAAAAAAGCAGCTAAGGGTTTAATGACCTTATTATCATATTCGAGGGGCGAAATTTCATTAACACACACACCCAAACAATGACCTATTTGATAATCAAAACAAGGCCTTTTTTGCCCATCCTTTGACGAAGGAGAGCATCGAGAAATATTAAAAAGAGAGTGAAGTATTTTTAAAATCTCGGTAGTTTTAATCTGAGCATAGGGCCCAAAAATATATTTAAAAACTTTTTTTTGTTTTGACTCCTTTAGTTGGTGCTCTCGGATGGCTTGTAATTTTGGAAAATTATCCTTAGTAATCACTAAATAATTCCAGCTTTTATCATCTTTTTCTTTAATATTATATTTCGGACGAAATTTTTTAATATAATTGGCTTCTAAAATTAAGGCCTCTAAAACAGAATCTGTTTCTTTCCATTTAATTTCCGCCACTTGATGCATCATAACTTCAATAGGACGAAATGTTTTGGGTTTACTAAAATAACTCCTTACCCTATTTTTTAAAGAAGTGGCCTTGCCAACATAAATCAGCTCTTTTTTATGATTATAAAAAAGATAAATCCCTGAACTATCTGGTATGTTTTTAATTTTTAATAATATATTATTGACCATATAAAAATATATTAATCTATGAGGGCATTAATTCTGATTTGAAATATTTTTGGTTATATCTTTTTTCAGACCATGCGGAGCGCGACGGCGCGAGCCAGAGGAATTTTTCAGCAGAAAAATATCCGTGTCGGAAAAAAGATATACTAAAAATATAATTATTTAGACAAGGCCTTACGCAAATATTTCCCTGTCCAGCCGGGCTTTCTTGCAATTTCTTCTGGTGTTCCCTCGGCAATCAAAGATCCACCATTATCTCCACCCTCTGGCCCCAAATCAACAATCCAATCAGCGCATTTAATAAAATCCAAATTATGTTCAATTACCAAAACTGTATTTCCGTGTGAAGCTAATTCCTGTAAAATTACAATTAATTTTTTAATATCGTCATAATGTAATCCTGTGGTTGGCTCATCTAATAAATAAAGGGTTTTACCTGTTCCATGCTTTGATAGTTCTCGGCTTAATTTTATTCTTTGTGACTCCCCGCCCGATAAAGTTGTGGCTGGCTGGCCCAAAGTTAAATATCCCAAACCCACTTCATTTAAAATTTTTAACTTATCGTAAATATAAGGAATATCTCTAAAAAATTCTACCGCTTCTTCAATCGTCATTTCTAAAACATCTGAAATATTTTTGCCTTTATAATGAATAAGCAAAGTTTCTTTATTAAATCTTTTTCCTTTACAAACATCGCATTCTATCTCAACGTTTGGTAAAAAATGCATCTCTATTTCCAGCGTACCTTTGCCTTCACAATTCTCGCACCTTCCTCCAGACCGATTGAAACTAAATCGTCCGGCTTTATATCCTCGCAGCCTAGCTTCAGTGGTCATAGCAAAAATTTCTCTAATTTCATCAAAAATTTTGGTATAAGTAGCTGGGTTGGAACGAGAACTTCGGCCTATAAGAGATTGATCAATTCTAATTACCCGATCTAAATATTCAACATTTTTTATTTCTTCTACTTTTATATTTCTCTTAACATGATTAATCTTCCCAGTTACATAACGATAGATAATATCGTTCATTAAGGTTGATTTGCCAGAACCAGACACTCCAGTTAAACAAACAAATCTACCTAATGGAATTTCCACACTAAGATTTTTTAAATTATGTTCGTGAGCTTTTTTAATTCCTAATTTTAAAGTTTTATCCTGAACTCCCCTTCTTTGGCTTGGCATCTCTATCTTTTCTTCGTTGCGTAAATATTTTCCAGTTAAAGATTTTTTAGCACTACCAATAATTTTACAATCAATTTCATTCTTATCACTCTTATTTTTATTATTTAATAATAACCCGTCTAATGGTCCAGAATACATAACTTCTCCTCCGTGAACACCGGCCCGAGGGCCAAAATCAACCAGCCAATCACTAGCCAAAATGGTTTCCTCGTCGTGCTCAACCACAATAATTGAATTACCAACATCACAAAGATTACGCAAGGTTTTAACTAACATCTCATTATCTCTCTGATGTAAACCAATTGTGGGTTCATCTAATACATATAATGCGCCTACTAATTTTGTACCCACTTGTGAAGCTAAACGAATTCTTTGCGACTCCCCGCCCGATAACGATCCAGCCATACGGTTAAGATTAATATAATGTAAGCCAACGTCTAACATAAATTGCAACCGATTTTTAATCTCATTCAGAATTACTTGCGCAATTTCTTTTTCTTTCTCGTTTAATTCTTTTTCCAGTTGATAAAAAAATTCTACTGCTTTTTCTATAGACAAATCTGTAATCTCCCAAATATTTTTTTTGTTTATTTTTACAGATAAAGCATTTCGATTTAATCTTTTTCCTTTACAAACCGGGCAAGGAGCGGTTGAAAAAAGATTTTCTGTTCCCAAGCCATGGCATTCTTCACAAAAACCATAGGGACTGTTAAAACTAAATAATCTTGGCTCAATTTCGGGAAAACTAAATCCGCATTTAGGGCAAGAATATTGTGTGCTAAAAACTTGCTCTTTTTGATCTCCAAAAATAACAGAGCATAAACCATTTGACATATCCACTGATGTTTCTATGGCTTCATTTAAACGAAATTCAAAATCATCGTCAATTTTGGTAAAAAATATTTTATCAATCACCACTTCAATAGTGTGAACTTTAGTTTTTTCTAAAATTAATTTTTCGCGCAAACTTTTTATTTTTCCATCAATCCTCACTTCCGAAAAACCGGATTCGTAAAGATCTTGAAGCATTTGAAAATATTCTCCTTTTCTTCCCCTTACTACCGGAGAAAGAATAATCAATTCTCCAGAATTATTTTTTTCTTTTAAAATTTCCTCAATCTTTTTAAAAATTTCATCGGTGGTTAGTTTATTAATCGCTGTTCCACAATCAGGACAATATGGATGACCCACGCGTGCAAATAAAACTCTTAAATAATCGTAAATTTCTGTAATTGTAGCCACGGTTGATCTGGGATTAGCGCTATGCGCTTTTTGGCTAATACTAATTGCCGGAGACAATCCTTCAATTTCATCCACATCTGGTTTTTGCATTCCACCCAAAAATTGCCTAGCATAAGAAGACAATGACTCTATATACCTCCTTTGTCCTTCGGCAAAAATGGTATCAAAAGCCAAGCTGGACTTTCCAGATCCAGAAACACCTGTAAAAACAACCATTTTATTGCGAGGAATTTCTAAAGATATATTTTTTAGATTATGCTCTCTCGCACCTTTGATAATAATTTTATTTTGCATGTTTATAATTATTGGGCAGAAAGTATTTATACTAAAAAATGAGCTTCTATGGGCAAAGAATATTTTATAAATAGATATTGCCTTAATTTATAGGAATTTGCAAATCGGGCGAATGTGCCCCAAGATCTTAAAGAGCTTAAATAAAAAGCACTATCAATTTCTCTTTTCTTCAATTTAATTCTATATAATTTTAATGATTTTTCAAATCTGCCAATTGTCGCTTTTCTGATTAAACGATAATTTTTAAAAAATTTATAACCCAAAAATTCTACTCCCCGATTTAATAAAAGAATATTCGCTTTTCGCGAATGAAGTGTTAACCCTAATTTTCTTTTTAGAAATTTGCTTATTATAAATTTGTCTTTTTGCAAAATAATTTTATTCGGACTGACAATCAAGAAATCGTCCATATATCTAATATAATGCTTTTCTTTTAAAACCTCTTTTATAAAATGGTCTAATTCATTTAGATAAATATTGGCAAAAAGTTGAGAGGTTAGGTTGCCGATCGGTATACCTGCATAAATTGATCCTTTCCCCAAATAATCCATTTTGCTGTCATAACTTGAATAAATAACTTTTGTTACTAAATTTACTAACTTTTCATCTTTTATTTTTTTCTTAATTAGATCTAATAAAATATTATGCTGTATACTTGCAAAATATTTTGAAATATCGCATTTAAGGCAATGGCCGTCTTCAAATACTCGCATCATTGATTTAAATTTTAAAACAGCCCTATGATTACCTTTGCCAGTTCTGCAAGCAAAAGATTCTTTTACAAAATTTTTATCAAAAATTGGCTCAATAATATTACAAATAGCGTGATGAACAATCCGATCACGAAAGGGAGCTATTTTAATCAATCGCTTTTTAAGGTCAGAAATATATCTTTCTTTATATTTTCCATGGCAATATCGTCCAGCTTTTAAATCATTCGCAAGGCTTATAATATTCCTTTCTAAATCAGCACTAAATTCTAAAACATAAGGGCGATACTTTTTATTTCTTTTGGCTTTTTTATAAGCTAAGTATATATTTTTAAAAGAACAAACTTGTTCAAATAAATTTGTTTGCATTTTTATTGACGCCTATTTACCTTGGCTGATTTTTAAAATTATCAGCCAAGGATAGGGGCGCATATTTTCCCGATAATTGGGAAGGATTAAGTTCTGGGGCTTATTGGGCTCGCTTTCTTTTTTATCAAAAATAAATTCCGGCCGTAAATAAAATATAATATCCCTTTGAGAGCGCAGCGAAAGCCAATGTTGCTGTTCGTATTCGCAGGTGCATTGTTCAAATTCAGCGTGAATGCCCCGGTATTCGCACCATTGTTCCAATTGCCACCACGGATGAAGGCGCATAATTGAACTTAACCCACCTATTTACCTTGGTACCAAAAATAAATAGCTACTGTAATCTTTTTTTTATTCCCCAAAGCATTTTTTCTATTTCTACAAGAAGTCCAGCTGAATATTCGTATTGCTCAATTGTTATTAATTTAAAATCTTTACTTAAGCGAATCAAAATTTTAACCCCCTCAAATTCAATCAAACAATTTTCTATCACTTCACTTTTATTTTTCTTATAGTTTATGGACGCAATAGTTTTCAAAAGCATGATGGCAGATTTTTCAAGCTCTATTCCTAAGCTATATTTATGCACTTTGGCAAATCTTTGAACCGTTGGTTTTATCCAAAAAAGCAAATCATATGATTTTTGATAAACTATTAAATCTTCTGTCATTTTTTCTTTTAAAATAATTGTTTTGCTACTTGTAGCAAAACAAAACCTTAGTTTTAAAATTCTTCATTATCGCATAACCAAGAATATCTTTATTCAATAATCAGTTTGGAGAAATTAGAAATAAGATTATTTTTCGGTATTGTTTGGCATTCGCCAAACATTTTTATTTTCTACAAGCCCCAAACGCACCTA
>JAXDCF010000054.1:0-3355 GCA_034678205.1 Patescibacteria group bacterium | reverse complement strand
ATAAAATTCATTAGATAAGCTAAAAAATAAATGACCAATGCCCAAGGATTAAGAAAATAAGTGCCAATAGCGCCCAAAATAAAAAGAATTAAGGTTACGAAAATTGCATTTTTTTTTGTTAATTCTCCGGAAACCAATGGTCTCATCGGAGCATTATACTTATCCTCTTTCCTACCCAGTAAATCGTTAATTACCTGATTGATACCATAACTGGAAAAAAGAAGAATCAAAACCAATATGTTGCGTCCACTCAAAATAACATCGCCAACAGCAACAATTCCCAATATACCGGCAGTTCCCGTAACGAAAAAAGTATACGGGCGCATTGATTTAACATAGGCAATCGCCACCAATAAAAATTTATTCATATAATTTCATTTTTCTGTACAACACAGTTTTTTCTCCCCGATTAAAATTGCTAATAACATTTTCGGAAACATTTTTTGGCAAGGGAGTTTTCTTTATTTTATTATCATGTATTTTCTGAACAATTTTGTCCCTTTCGGTACAACAAAGCCAATTTGTTCGAGGAATATCAAACGTTTGACGCATTCGCCGATAAATATCCAAGAACGGCTCATTACATACATTACCAAAACTAACATTGGTAAACTCGCAAGGCTGAACCTCGCCGCCAGCATTGATATAAAATCTTTCAATTCCGCCTGCGGTACAGCCAAAATTTTCCGGTCGAGATTCAAATGCCTGTGACGAAATCGCTGGATACTTGGCGAATTTGCCAGCGCGCGAATAAGCAAGATGGTAATCGCATAATTTTTTGACATAATGCCACTCCGTCACTCCTTTTCTCTCAAGCCACGCGCCAGCAGGTTTTTCATGAATAAGCTGGACATAAGCACAGCCAATATCTTTGGCAATTTGCATAATTTTTTCAAAACCTCCTGAAAAAATCAAATCTTGTGTCCCGGTGCAATTTATTGCCGTTGAAAGACCCGCTTTTCGGGCGATTTCTAAAGCCAAAATAGCATTATCATAAGAACCTTTGATACCGGTAAATTTATCGTAAACTTCTTTATCCCAATGATGCAACGAAACCATTACTCCAAAAACCCCTAAATCATTCATTTTTAGAGCGCGATTTCTGGTCATAATGCTTCCGTTGGTATTAATCCAAATTTCCGATCTTTTTGGATTAAGCGCCTTCAAAAGTAAAATCAAGCGGTCAAGTTCCAACAATGGCTCCCCTCCTTCAATATTAATAAAACCGATATTTAATTCTTGCAGTTGCCTGGCGATTTGACGCATTACATCAATAGGCATTAATTCAACGGAATCAAGGCGCTGATAACAATGAGGACATTTGTAATTACATGCGCGCCCCATCGACAACAACATTGAGGTAGGATAAATCTCGGCCGGATTTTTGGTTTGCAACAAAAATTTGTCCAGAGAAATAAAGAACGCCTGCGTGGGAAATGCCGGCAGATAGATATGCGTTTTATAAACCCCGCGAGTTTTAACCACTTTGTTGACTTTAATTCTATCATAAAGCAAAAGCATTCTTTGAACAAAGATAATAAATTGTCTAAATGTTATTTTTCCGCGAACCATCTGAGTAAAATAAACAAAAAAAATGTAAATTTTGAAATATTGGAAAAAAATAAATTTTTCAATTCCTGTTAAATATTTGTCTTGATTCTTCATATTGTTGGCTAATTAAGAAATAACTTTGAGCAGAGGTATTTCACAGGGCATAATTTCAACCATAGCGGGAAGACAGCCGCGAACATCACCATCAAATTCCACAAGGCTAAGATCTTCGGATTCAATAACAATTTTTTGAGCACGACAAAATTTTGCTCCCGGAAAATCAAGAATATTGCCTTTATATAATCGCCAAAGTTGTCCCAAAAGCTTAATTTTTGATTTTGATTGCAACGATAAATAAAACATTTTTCCGTCATTGGCACAAATATCAACAGGAACTCTCATCCCCGAAGCTAAATATGGATCTTTTCCCGCGGTCAAATTAATTAGATTGTTAAGCTCAATTTTATTGTCATCAACCATAAGAGAAGCTTTTGCATTTTTATAAAACGCCAAAGAAACCAATGTCGCCAAAAGAGTGCCGCCAAAATCGCCCAAAATTGTCCGATAGCGATTGCCGTATTTGGAGGCAATCTGCGGACCAAGCCCAATATTTACGTTACAACCAAAATAAGATGTTGTGATTTCCCCATTAATTAAACTATGATAAGCGACCTTGCCGATATCAATCAAGGCCGGTTTTGCTTTAAGCAAAAAATCAGTTGCTTCGTCTGTTTGAATCGGAATTCCGTGATAACGGGGAAAATCGGGACTGGTGCCAATATGCAAAACCCCCAAAATCGGGCGGTTTTGCCGCGACTGACGCATTAATCCCGTAATAACCTCTCCCATAGTCCCGTCACCGCCAACAGCCACAATAACATCAGTTTTATTTTTTGTAATGCCCGAAGCAATATCAATAGCTTCGTCTTTTTTCGTCGTTAACGCATAATCAAAATCTATATTTCTATCTTTTAAAATCTCAATTATTTTTTTAAACTCTATTTTACTGCGTCCGCTTCGAGCTGTTGGGTTATATATCAAATAATATTTCATTGTTATTATTGCTTAATTTAACTTATTCTTCATCCGCGAAATAGCAAAAGGAAATATTATTTTGTGAATAAAACCGAAAGAATAAGACTTTCTAAGAATATCAGGTAATTTGTAGCAATTTTTTTTAATAAAACCAGGTGCCCATTTTAACCCCATATTTCCGATAGCCTCGTAAAAAAACCGATTAACGATTCCTGCTTTTAATAAATTCCCAAAATCATTTTTCCATAATGTATCATAATTTTTATTTTCAATGATGCTTTTTGCCGCCAAATATCCCGATCTAATCGCGTAAAACATGCCAAAACCGGTAAAACCATCTGTGAAGCCGGCAGCTTCTCCAACATATAATTTATTGCCAAATATCGCGGTCTTGGGATTGGCAAAACCGGCAAACCCGCTAAATTTTTCTTTTTGATCTATTTTAAGGTTAAATTCTTTTTGAAAAATTTCAACCGCGCTGTCCAAACTTTTATCGTGTCCTTCATAATTTTGAACCAAAATCGAACCCAGTGTCCCGCAGCCATTTCTAATTAAAAGATATGCATAACCCTTGGGGGCAATATTATCATCCATTATTTCGCAGACAATATCACCCAAATCGGTTTTGAAATTATAACCCAATGTTCTGAATTTAGCCTTTTGCGGACCAACGGCAATAATATCGGCATCCTCCAAACCCGATTGGTCAAAGTTGATCAATCCACCTTTTTTTAGAAATTGCCGCTTTAGGGAATAATCAAGACACCCG
>JAXDCF010000053.1:0-6258 GCA_034678205.1 Patescibacteria group bacterium | reverse complement strand
TGGTGCTGACACTTTCTGTGCTACTGGCACAGCCTCTCCTTTGAGCCCAGTCTTCCCAGTAGGTGGCACTCCAACTACTTGGCAATGTCAAGATTCTGGTGGGGGAACCACTGCTACTTGTACGGCTTATAAAAATAGAAAACCTGGAATTATAACTGGAAACTTATCTTACGTGGTGATCGTTAATAACAAAATTAATTTCACCGGATTTTCGGCAATTGATGATGATGGCAATGCCTTATCATACACTTGGGCTTGTACCAATGGAGGAACTTTTACCAATAATTTAGTTCCCAATCCACAATATATTGCTCCAGCCACACCTAGGACAGATACTTGCAATTTGTTGGTTTCCGATGGTATGGAAGTAGTGTTTGCAACAGTTACAGTTTCGGTTTCTGATGTAATTGTATATGGCACTTGTGGCACAGCCGCTAAAGCTTATCCATCTGGTTCTTCTAGCTATGGCCTTGATACTTTCTGCAATCCAGGCACACCTTCTCCTCTTAATCCAGTCTTTCCTGTAACTGGCACTCCAACTACTTGGCAATGCCAAGGTTCTGGTGGGGGAACCACTGCAATTTGTACAGCCACTTTAAATGCACCCTTAACTTCAGCAATTTCAGCCGATGGTTTTAAAAATCCATTAGATGTTGCCAATGATCTTAGTAGTACCGAGGAAGAATGCTGGTATTGTGATCATTATAAAAATACTTCTAACGAAATTGTTCCAGCCGCAGGTGGAGCAGTTGGTAATATACAATTCAAGTTTAATTACCAAGGCACAACTAATTTAACTGGCTATCAATTTGCTATGAGCACAGGAGCTAACCCAGATTTAGCTGTAATTAAAAGCGATGATTGGGTAAATTATAGTGTTGCTCCTGGAGGAACAGTAACTGTTAGCGCTGTAAAAATTGGAGGAATAAACAACAATCTTTCCGTTAAATTAAATGCTTCAGAATCATTGGCTCAAATTCCATACAATAGCTCGCCTTACAATTGGTGGGTAAAAGTAAAGAATAGCGGGGGAGAAGAATCTGCTTGGATTCCAGCCACAGGACATAGCTATACTTCTAAATCTCATCGTTACCCAGTTGTTAAAGTAGCATTAAGAAGTATTGTAAACGATTTATTGGCTTGTACTACTGTAGCTAGTTCGGGTTTAGTATTTAATGCTTCTGATCCATGCTATGCAACTTGTGGCGCAGCTAATGTTGTCACTGCTACTGATTTAGAAAACTCTACTAAATGGAAATGCAGTGTTTGTTATGACCAAGTTACAAATACTCCTAAGCCATGTGCTATTAATTCTGTTACTTGGGAGTTGCCTGCTGACGCTCCAGTCGGATTTGGACTAAAGACAGGATCAACCCTTACTACAGCTAATCCTACCTTTACCGGAATTGAAAGTGGCCAAATAATTGATAATGTGCGGATAACTATTTCTGGTTCATCTTGTTCTATTGAAGGGGGACTTGATTCCTACACTCCTTTACCTCTCTGGATAGAGAGATAGAGAACTAAGCTCAAAACCCTTGTATTTACAAGGGTTTTTTGTTATAGTTCAGGTGTAACAATAATTTTGAATTTTTGGTATTTGTTTAAAATAACAGACAGCGAAATTAAGCGAGCAAATGGAAATAAAAAAAATTAGTCATTTCTATTTAATTTTAAAAAACTATTCATCATCCAGTGTGGTGTTTTTGATATCTTAATTTTATTTCATTGCCAAAATTTCAGTTTAATTTATGACAGATTTATTAATGGTAAGCATCGCCGCTACAGTAGCTTTGCTTATTGGTGCTATAGTTGGGTATTATGTGCGTCAATCTATTGCGAGGAAAAGAGCTGGAACTATCGAAGCAGAGCTTCAAAGAAGAATAGCTCAAACAAAACAAACAGTTGAAGATCTTTTAGCCAAAGCTAAAGAAAAAAATGAAGCCTTAGAGCAAAAGACTTATGGAGAAATTGAAGAAAGACAGAAAGTAATCATTAAGGCAGAAAATCGTATTTTTAAAAAAGAAGAAGAATTAGAAGTTAAAGAAAAAGAATCGACTAAGAAAGAAAAAGAAATTTCTGAAAAATTAGAAAAATTAAAAGAAATCAAAGGAGATTTAGAAGTTTTAAAAAATGAAGCTATTGATAAATTAGAGAAAATTGCAGGATTAGATAAAGCGCAGGCAAAAAATGAGCTTTTAGAAAAAGTTGAAAGAGAATATCAATCCGAAGTTTTAGAAAGAGTTAGAAAGTTAGAGGAAAGGGGAGTGGAGCAATACGAGAAAAAAGCGCGTGAAATTATTAGTACCGCAGTACAGGGATATGCGCTTTCACAAGCTCAAGAAATTACTACTTCTTCAGTTTCAATTCCTTCAGATGAAATTAAGGGTAGGATTATTGGTAAAGAAGGAAGAAATATTAGGGCTTTTGAAAAAGCGGCTGGCGTAGAATTGATTGTTGATGAAACTCCTGGCCTTGTTATAATTTCTAGTTTTAATCCTATTAGACGTGAAATTGCCAAGATTGCCTTAGAAAGATTGCTACATGATGGCAGAATCCAGCCCTCTAGAGTGGAACAAGAAATAGAGAAGGCAGAACAGGAAATAAATAAAAAAATTAAAGAAGCTGGTGAGGCCGCAGTTTATGAGACAGGAGTTTTAGATTTACCAGAAAAATTAATTCAAGTGCTTGGAAGATTACAATACAGAACTAGTTATGGTCAAAATGTTTTAAGCCATTCAATTGAAGTTTCATATTTAGCCTCAATCATTGCTTCAGAATTGGGTTTAAACTCAGCGTTAGCGAGAAAGGCAGGATTGTTGCATGATATAGGAAAAGCGCTTGACTATAAGATAGAAGGGTCGCATACTGATATTGGAGGTAAAATTTTAGAAAAGTTTGAAATAGATCCAGCTATAATTTCAGCGGTAAAGTCGCATCACGAAGAATATCCTTACGAAAGTTTAGAATCAAGGATTGTTCAAGCTGCGGATCAAATCTCTGGAGCTAGACCAGGAGCCAGAAAAGACAATTTAGAAAATTATTTGAAAAGATTGGAAGATTTAGAAGATATCGCAATTTCATTCGCTGGAGTAGAAAAGGCCTATGCTATTCAGGGAGGGAGAGAATTAAGGGTTTTTGTTAAACCAAAAGAAACAGATGATCTAACCGCGCATAAGTTAGCGCGTGAGATTGCCCAAAAAATACAACAAGAGTTAAAATATCCAGGCGAAATTAAAGTAAATGTAATTAGGGAAATGCGAGTAATAGAATTTGCAAAATAATAAATTAAAAAGGTCGACATTTGATAATCACTTATTTTAGTTATTTTAAATCACTAATCTAAGCTAATACAAAATTATGACAAAAGACGAAATTTTAGACGTAATTGTAAAAAAAACAGGCATTACTAAAAAAGATGCTGGAGAAGCATTGAGCACAATTCTTGAAGAAATTACAAAAGCACTATCAAAAGGCGGAGAAGTTGTTTTCACTGGCTTTGGTAGTTTTAAAGTAAGCAAACGTGCTGCCAGAGAAGGAAGAAATCCTAAAACTGGAGAAAAACTTAAGATTCCAGCAATGAATACTCCAAAATTCAAAGCCGGTAAAGCTTTAAAAGAAGCTGTAAAATAAAATAAAATTAAAACCGTCCTTTTAGGGGGCGGTTTTTACTTTTAGCATCTGCATTTGCCAATTAGTAAAATCTATAATACAATTTTAATTGTAAATTAAGGGCCCATAGCGCATTTGGTAGCGCGCGCCCATGGCATGGGCGAGGCGGCGGGTTCGAATCCCGCTGGGTCCACTTTTCAAAAATAATAACATTCAATAATGTTAAGGAAAAAAGATTTACATGATAAAGCTATATTATTAAGAAAAAGAGGTTTTTCTTATAATGAGATTAGAGCCGTAGTTTCGGCTGGTCATGGAACGATATGGCGTTGGTGTTATCGTATCGAATTGACACAGGAACAACGAGAACGATTAAGAGATAAGAAAAGAAACACGCCTCTTATTAAAAATTTAATCGAACGATCGAAAAAAGATAAAGAAGATTCATTGATTTGGGCGGATAGAAAAATAAAGGATTTAAAAACTAATAAAGACGATGATTTATTAATTATTGGCGCTATGCTTTATTGGGCAGAAGGGTATAATAGCGACAAAAATCATAGTGCTATTTTTACCAATACTGATGCAGAAATGATAAAAATAATGATTAGATTTTTTAGAGAGATTATCGGGGTAAGTGATAATAAAATGAAAGTTATGGTTAGGTTAGATAAAAGAGGGGATATAGAAAAAGCGAAAGAATATTGGGCTAATGCCACAAATCTTTCATTAGAAAGATTTCAGAAACCCGAGCTTTTAGAAATGAATGAAAAGAGTCAAAGCCTATCAAGGCATCCAAATGGGATTTGCAGACTATCTGTTTATGATGTTTCGGCTAGAAGAAAAATAGATAATCTTATTAATTTGTTAAAACAAAAAATGAGTCCCCGTAGCTCAGAGGATAGAGCAGTGCACTCCTAAGGCAAAGGTCGCAGGTTCAACTCCTGCCGGGGACACTATTAATCACGCGTCGTAAATAGTGGTTTTTTTTATTGTTTTGATTTATAATATATTTATAAAACAAATTAAAAATTTTATGATTTATAGAAAATCCCCCATTGTTTCTATTGCTAAAAAAGTTTGCCCAGCTGTTATAACAATTGTCGCTTCGCGCGATCTGCCAAGAGTAGACGATTTTTATTTTTTACCTATTAGAGGCGAAAAAGTGGCTTTGCCAAAAAAAATTACTGGCAATCAAAAAACAAAAATTGGAGGTGGCTCTGGCTTTATTGTTTCTAGCGATGGATATGTTTTAACCTGTAATCACGTTGTAGAGGATCACGAAGCCGACTATACAGTTATTATTGATCCAGATCATAAATATCAGGCTAAAGTTTTAGCCAAAGATCCGTTAATTGATATGGCAATTTTAAAAATTAGCGGAAACGAAAATTTTAAATTTTTAAAATTAGGCAATTCAGATAAAGTGGAATTAGGAGAGCCAGTTGTTGCAGTTGGCAATCCTTTAGGGGAGTTTGAAGATACCCTTTCTGCTGGCATTGTTTCTGGCTTAAGCCGAAGGATAACGGCTTATAGCGGAGGCTTTAATTCTAAATCTACTAATTTGCGTGGTTTAATCCAAACAGACGCAGCCATCAATCCAGGCAATTCCGGAGGGCCTTTGGTTAATATGGATGGAGAAGTAATTGCTATTAATACAGCTATGATAATGGGGGCTGAAAATATTGGATTTGCTCTTCCTATTAATTATATTAAAGAAGATTTAAAAGAGGTTAAAAAAGACGGTAAGATTAAAAGGCCTTATTTGGGAGTAAAATACATTTTATTAAATGAAGAAATATCAAAAACAAATAAATTACCGGTTAATTACGGGGCTTTAGTTGTGAGAGAAATGTTTGGTGAATCAGCCGTGGCTAAAAATTCTAGCGCAGAAATTGCGGGCATTAAAGAATACGATATTATTTTAGAAATAAATGGAGAAAAAATATGTAATGAAAATACTTTATCAGATTCACTTTCCAAATGTTTGATTGGTCAAGAAATTTCAATTTTAGTTTTAAGAAACGAAAAAGAAAAATTAATCGATGTTTTATTAAAACAAAAACAATAATTTTAAAAAGAGTGCATAAAGATTATCGAGCAGTGGCTTCTAATGGTAAAATTCATAATCAAATTTTAAAAATTTTAAAGAATGATTAATAAAGACATTTTTAGATTATACGATATCAGGGGAATTTATCCTCAAGAAATTAATAAAGAGACAGCTTATCAAATCGGAAGGGGATTTATTTCTTTTTTAAGGAAAAAAAGCAAAAAGAAAAAATTAAAAATTGCAGTTGGGAGAGATATACGCCAATCTTCTCCTATTTTATTTAAATCTTTTTCTGAAGGTGTTTTAGAGGAGGGTTGTGATATTGTTGACTTGGGTTTGGTTACCACACCAATGCTTTATTTTGCAGTTTCAAAATTTGGCTACGATGGCGGATTGATAATCACAGCTTCGCACAATCCAAATCCTTTTAATGGTTTTAAAATGACAAGGCATAATGCTATTCCTATGGCTGGGGAATCTGGAATTTTTTGGATTAGAGATTTGCTACAAAAAAAAGAATTTATAAAAGGAAAAAATATTGCTGATACACGCGGTAAGATTTTTAAGAAAAATATTGAAAAAGATTATTTAGA
>JAXDCF010000052.1:0-2507 GCA_034678205.1 Patescibacteria group bacterium | reverse complement strand
GCAATAAAAATATATTCTTCTTTTTTTAATAATTGCGGATTATAATCTT
This sequence comes from Patescibacteria group bacterium, assembly GCA_034678205.1. Lineage (GTDB taxonomy): Bacteria > Patescibacteriota > Minisyncoccia > Minisyncoccales > Minisyncoccaceae > UBA6220. Next base: position 2,458 of record JAXDCF010000052.1, on the reverse strand, counting down.
CTAATTCTTTTTGAATAGTTTCATAATCTTTTTTAAAATCCTCGGATTCGGCAGAAATAAAATGAAACAAAATTTTAGTTCTTTCAACATGCCTTAAAAATCTAATCCCCAAGCCCTTACCTTCGGAAGCGCCCTCAATCAATCCAGGGATATCAGCCAAAATCAAATCATAATAAACTCCTAAGTTTGGCTCTAGGGTGGTAAAAGGATAATTCGCCACCTTTGGATCAGCATTAGTTAATTCTTTTAATAAACTGCTCTTGCCCACATTTGGCAAACCCACAAACCCAACATCGGCAATCATTTTTAATTCTAAACGCAAGTCAAATTCATCTCCCTCCAATCCTGGCTGTGATTCCATGGGTGTAGTATTAGTAGAAGATCTAAAAAGATAATTGCCCCTGCCTCCTTTACCACCGCTCGCAATTAAAACCGGCTCGCCAACTTTAACAACCTCGGTATCTTGGTGAGTAGTTAAATTATGAACTACTGTTCCAACCGGCACTTTCAAAAATAAATCTTCTGCATTTGCGCCATCAAGACATTGGCCTTTTCCATTTTCTCCATCTTTGGCTTCAATTTCTTTTTTAAAACGAAATTGTTTTAAAGCATCTAACTCCGAAACACCAACAAAATAAATACTGCCGCCATTACCACCGCTTCCGCCTGTTGGCCCCAAAGCGCACGGAAGCTTACTAAAAGTCACCATGCCTTTACCGCCATGGCCAGCTTTCACTTTAATTGTAACATCGTCTATTAACATATATTAAGAATACTTGATAAAGGCGTAAAAAGCAATAAAAAAAACGCAAGACATTGTCTTGGTTATTTTTTAAAAAATTTATTCTATAAAATATGAATATGCTAAGGTTGCAACAATGGCAGTCCCTATTACATTAAAGTTTTCTACCGATGACAAAGATATTGTTATTGATAAAGGGCTTCCCTTGTTTTTGATGTATTCATTAATTTGACAATCCAACAAATCAAGGCCTTCTTTAATTCCTTTTGCATCCATATCTGCGAAAGGCCCTATTTGAACGCAGATACTTTTTACACTTTTAATCATTCCTTCCATAAGCATGCCTCCCATGCTTATTAAATAATACATAATTTTAATTAAAATACAATCCCCAAAAAAATAAAACACTGGAGATTAATCCAGTGTTTTTATTTTTGAATAAATTTGTATTTATGAGAATCTGCTAAAAAATATCTCTTTAAATAACACAGTAATCATTAATCAAGATAAGATAAATCCAAAGAATAAAGATTAAAACGGACACAATCCACAAAAAGTAAGCATATCTTATTAAGTTTTGGTCGTTAACATTATTTTGTTTTCCTTTTTCCCAATATCTATTGCCAATCATAGCAATTATAGTGGCTAAAATAACTAATAATATATTAATTAAACAGCAATTATGAATCCAGATAAGATAAATCCAAAGAACAAAGATTAAGCCGGCCACAATCCACAAAAAGTAAGCACATCTTATTGATTTTTTATCGTTAACATTTCTTTGTTTTCCTTTTTTCCAACATCTATGACCAATAATAGCAATTATAATAGCTAAAATAATTAACAGGTTGTAGTAAAAACAAGCTGATAAATTCAAATTCTTTAAAAAGTTGGCCAATATAGAAGATAAGTTTGCCATTGCATCATCAAAGTTTAATCCTGCTACAGAATTATTAGTTGCCTGTTCTTGGCCTAATCCGTTTTCTTCTCCGCCCATATCACCCTCTGTTCTTCCATTAACTCCGCCTGCTCCTTGTCCGCCCTCAGAACTTCCTTGGCCAAAAATATTATTGCTAGCTATTATAACTTCTGCTGGAGGTTGATTTTCATCTGGTCCTTTTTCACGAATACAAGCAGTTGTAAAAACAAATGATCCTTCTCGGCTAATAGTGGCAGGAGAAGCATGAGAAACAACTCTGTAATAATAAGTTTGATTTGGCAATAATCCGGTTAAACTAACTTTGTGAGAAGTTACTTTTTCTACACCAGTATCATCTCCAATTTTATAATATGCATATCCATAAGAGGGCTCTCCATCTGAAAAAACAAATTGATTTGGCAATAAGTCGTAAATAACCGCACTGGTGGAAAGATAATTTGTTTGCCAAACAATTTCTACTTTATCCGAACCTTCGGTGCAAAGGCAAGTGCTGTTTTCAGAATAAATACTTAAGCCAGGAGCTTGTCCGCCGCCGCCACTTCCGCCACCGCCCCCACTGCCACCATCACCATTATCGCCATCGTCTCCTGGATTATCAGTGGAACCGCCTTCTTCGCCTTGAAAGCCAACTAACAAATCAAATCCAACAGTTGCATTTTGATAAGAATTACCTGCATCTTTATCAAACAAAAAGGTTACATCATATTGAGCGGTAGTATTGTTAGCAATAGAAGATAAAACCATTTCTCCAGCTGTAAAAAACTGCTTTAAAGTTC
>JAXDCF010000051.1:0-3971 GCA_034678205.1 Patescibacteria group bacterium | reverse complement strand
AGTTTGGTGAGAAAAGTTTTTGAGAAAAATCATTTACCCTATATTACGGTTACGCCCACTTTTTCTATTTGTCCAACACATGGTTATATTTCCGGCAAACACTTTACCTGTCCTAAATGTACAATTGAACAGCCCTGCGAAGTTTATTCTCGCGTTGTTGGCTACTTAAGGCCAGTTTCTCAATGGAACGAGGGTAAACAGCAAGAGTTTAAAGAAAGAAAAGAGTTTAAAGTTAAAGCCTCTTTAGCTAAAATTCAATCAAAATAATTAACTCATCCAGTTAAATAATTTTCTAATCCAAACTCAATAAAGGTCTATTTAACTGGGCAAGCTCGGTTAAATAATTTCTAATAATTATTTAATCGCATAACAATTATGACTTCAAAATTTTTTTGCCACGATTGTGGAATAGAAATCAATATTAACGAGAATAACGAAATAATCAATGGGCAATTATTAAAGTATAAAACAGAAGATGGAACCGTTACTTCTATCTTTAAATGTAACGATTGCTATGCCAAAGATAAAAGTTTAAAAAACTATCAAGAAACCGAAGTTTATTCTCGCGTTGTTGGCTACTTAAGGCCAGTTTCTCAATGGAACGAGGGTAAGCAAGAAGAGTTTAAAGATCGAAAAGATTTCGATATCAAAGATATTTAGCTTTAAAATATAGATTCTCAAGTATTAAAAAAAGAGATTAACAAAGAAGATTCGTTGCCTGCCAATCGGTTTAGATGAAGCGGATTAATTGGCATAATTTTTAATTCATAATTCTTGATTTTATTTTTATGCCAATAATTGGCGGATTACAAAAAGTTACTCTAGTGGATTATCCCGGCAAAGTTGCTTGCACGGTTTTTTTATCTGGCTGTAATTTTAGGTGTCCATTTTGTTATTCTAAAGAATTAGTTTTACCTGAGAAAATTAAAGATCATCCTCGTCTTGAAGAGGACTATTTATTTTCTTTTTTAGAAGAAAGAAAAGATTTTTTAGATGGAGTAGTTTTGTGCGGAGGCGAGCCAACAATCAATTCGGATTTATTAGATTTTTGTAAAAAAATAAAAAAAATGGGTTTTTGTATAAAATTAGATACAAACGGCTCCAATCCAGAAATTCTTAAAGAGCTTATTAAAGAAAAATTGATTGATTATATCGCTATGGACATTAAAGCTCCCTTAGACCAAGCAAAATATAATTTGGCCAATGGTGCAGATATTTCTTTAGAAAAAATTAAAGAATCAATAGAGATTATAAAAAAATCAGGGATTGATTATGAATTTCGCTCCACCATAGTTAATAAAATTCACTCCAAAGAAGATATTCTTCAAATGGCAAGAGATATTGCTCCGGCAGATAAATATTTTCTTCAGCAATTTCGTGGCGAGAAGGGAACAATTGATCCAAACTTTTCCAATCTTAAACCATTTGAAGATAAAGAGTTGGAAGAAATAAAAAAACAAATCGAATCTTTATTTAAAGTATTCAAAATTCGCTAGTCCTTTTTTACTATTTGATATCCCGAAGCAGAGCAAAACACGCTTCGGGACCAATCCTGAACTGTGTTTTAGCGAAGCTAAAGCTCTAGTTCAGGGCTTGATACTTAAATTATATGTTTCCTTTATACGATGAAAACAAAATAAGAGGCCGGATCCCATTTATAACCGCGCTTTTAGTTTTGATTAATATTTTTATTTTTTTTTATACCCTTGGAGATATAGAAAGAGTTTCCTCTATTTTTGGTTTTCATTCCGGCGATCTTTTTAATGGCCGATTTTTTACTATTTTTACAGCTATTTTTCTACACGCTAATTTTTGGCACTTATTGGGGAATATGTGGTTTTTATGGGTTTTTGGAGAAAACTTAGAATCAAAATTAGGTTCTCTCCGTTTTCTTTGTTTTTATTTTTTCTGTGGGCTTTGTGCCTCTCTTGTTTACGCGTTTATTGGCAGTGTAGATAGCTTGCCCGTGATTGGGGCTTCGGGTGCAATTTCTGGGCTCTTGGGTGGTTATTTAATTCTCTTCCCGGGCAATAAAATAAAATCAATTGTTCCAATTGTTTTCTTTTGGACGATTGTGAGGATACCAGCCGCTATTTTTATTATTCTTTGGTTCTTATATCAGTTTTTTTCGCTTGGCCTTGAAAATGTAACCATGATTGCTTATTCTGCGCATATTGCCGGTTTTTTAGCTGGTTTTATTTCTATCAAAAAATTTGCTTCCCGTAAAAAACTTTTTTAAATGGGAAAATCCGATATTTTTTTATCTTTGTGTTTGGCTTTTATTTTTGGGGTTTTCATCGCCTCTTTTTTAATATCCGCAAAAACAATTTCTCTTTTTATAATTTTTGGAATTGCGATTATTGGAATTTCTATAATTGGAATATTTTGGCAGAAAAAACACATAGTTTTTATTGGTTTTGTTTTAATTATTTTAAGCGTTGGAATTTATTCTTTCCAATCAACTCTTTTATTATTAAACGATGATCCTTTAATTAAATTAAACCAAAAACAAGTAGTGATGGTTGGGCGAATTATTAAAGAACCCCAAGAAAGTTATAAGAATTTAAAATTAATTGTAGCCGTTGAAAAAGTAATTTTAGAATCAGGCGAAGAGATTAGTTTAAAGGATAAAGAAATTGGCTGGGCAATAATTTTTGCGAATAATTTTAGCAATTATAAATATCAAGATTTAATTAAAGCCGAAGGTGTTATTTCTGTGCCCCAAAATTTAAATGGATTTGACTATCAAGGATATTTAGCTAAAGAGGGGATTGTTGTGACAATGGCTTATCCCAAAATTGAAATTATTAGTTCTAATGACAAATTAAGTTTATCCCAATTTTTTTATGCAAATATTTTAAATTTTAAATCCAAAATGCGGAATCAAATTCAAAATAATTTACCTCCTTTAGAATCAGCAGTAATTTCGGCTATGATTTTGGGAGATAGCGGGGGAATGTCAGATGAATTAAAACAAGAATTATCCAAATCTGGATTAAGCCACGCTATTGCTATTTCTGGAGCGCACATTGTTTTATTTTCTATGATAATGTTTGAGATTTTCTTATTTTTTGGTTTATGGAAAAAACAAGCGGCTCTAATTACAATTATTTTAATTATTATTTATGTTGGTTTGGTTGGGGGAATGGCCTCGGCTGTTCGTTCTGGTATTATGGGCTGTTTGTTAATGGCTTCTCAATTATTTGATAGATCAGCCCAAAATGAAAGGCTTTTGGGATTTGCTGGTTTCTTAATTCTTTTTCAAAATCCTTTGGCCTTAAAATACGATTTAGGTTTTCAATTGTCTTTTTTGGCAATCTTTGGTCTTATTTTTGTGGCACCTCATATAAATTATTGGTTATTGAAAAAAACAGGCAACAAATTTAAAATAATTATAGGGATTATTTCCGCCACTTTAGCAGCCCAAATCTTAACTTTACCAATTTTAGTTTTTAATTTTGGTTATGTTTCTACGATTGCTTTGATTAGTAATTTTTTAACTGCGCCCTTGATGCCAATATTAATGGGGCTAGGCATAGCTTTTCCGATCATTGGTATTATTTTTCCATTTTTAGGGCAGATAATCTCTTTTCCTCTTTTAATTTTAACAAAATATTTATTATGGGTAGTAGAAGTTTGCGCTAAAATGCCTTTTGCTACCATAAATTTTGAGATGGGCATTTTTACAATGGTTTTAATTTATTTAATGATTCTATTTTTTATTTTCAATCAAAAAAACAAATCAAAAGATTTTTTTTAAAACAAAAGAAGCTAAACACAATAAAGATTTTAATAATATTTATTCTGCCATTTGGTGAATTCACTAGAAAATTATTTAAATCTTTGATTGTTTCAGAGCATATTGAATACATAATACTTGTTAATAAAATAGAAGTTTTTCTAAAGATTTGTCCACACTCCAAATCGTTTTTTTTTTTTTGAAAAAATGGTATGATGTGAAAAAGAATAAA
>JAXDCF010000050.1:0-4351 GCA_034678205.1 Patescibacteria group bacterium | reverse complement strand
GCTTAAAAGATGTTTTAGAATTATATTTAGCACACAAGCAAGAAGTGGTAGTTAAAAGAACTCAGTTTGATTTAACTAAAGCCAAAGAAAGGGCGCATATTTTAGAGGGTATTGCAATTGCTTTAAGCCATATAGATGCAGTGATTGAAACAATCAAAAAATCAAAAGACAAAGAAGATGCCAAATTAAATTTATCTAAAAAATTCAAATTAACCATCATTCAATCTGAAGCGATTTTGGAAATTCGCTTACATCAATTAGCTAAATTAGAAAAACAAAAAATAGAAGACGAGTTAGCTGAGATAATGAAAAAAATTAAAGAATTAAACAAGATTTTAGAAAGCAAGGCGGAGCAAAAGAAGGTAATGAAAAAAGAAATTGAAAACGAAATAGAAAAATATGGAGACGAAAGAAAAACCAAAATTATTAAAAACAGCCCAGAGTCTATCTCTGAAGAAGATTTGATTCCATTAGAGGACACAATCGTTATTTTAACTGCGGGTGGATATATTAAAAGATTAAATCCATCAGAATACAAAAAACAAAATAGGGGAGGCCAGGGTAATTTAGGAATGAAAACTAGCGATGATGATGAGGTAAGCCACTTTATTAGCGCCAAAACCCATGACTCCATTTTCTTTTTCACTGATTCTGGAAAAGTTTTTCAAACAAAAGTTTATGAAATTCCAGAGGGTCAGCGCACTAATAAGGGGCGTGGCTTAACAAACTTTTTAGAAATTAGTTCGTATGATAAAATATTGTCTGTTTTGCCAGTAAGCAAAGATGACCAGAAAAATATAAAATATTTAGTAATGTCAACTAAAAATGGTATTATTAAAAAAACCCCATTAAAAGATTTTGAAAACGTAAGAAGAAATGGATTAATTGCGATTAATCTTAAAAATGGAGATTCCCTTTGTAGCGCTAGGAAGACCGGAGAAGGAGATGAGATTATTTTAGCTACAGAGCATGCTCAATCAATTCGTTTTTCAGAAAAAGATATTCGTTCAATGGGACGAACTGCAGCTGGTATTAAGGGAATTAGAATCAAGAAAGACGATAAAGTGATTGGTATGGAGGTAGTTAAAAAAGATCAATTAAAAAATAAAGATTATTTAATGGTCTTAACGGAAAATGGTTATGGTAAGAGAACTCTTTTAACCGAATATAAAAAGCAAGGACGGGGTGGATCAGGTGTAAAAACTGCCAAAGTTACCACTAAAACCGGTGGTTTGGTAAAAATAGAAATTATTGAAAATCAAGAAGATCTAATTGTTATTTCTCAAAAAGGACAAGTTATTAGAACTAAAATTTCAAGTATTCCCAAATTAGGTAGAGATACCCAAGGCGTAAGAATAATGAAAATGAAAGAAGGGGACAAAGTAGCTTCAGCAGCTTGCCTAACCGAAGAAGCTGCGCAATAATAGATATATACTATTATATGATGCAAAATAATTTTAGTAATGACGAATTTGTTAATCCGTCAAAAGTTTTAAAAACATTACCCTTAAAAGCAAATATGGTTGCTTGCGATTTGGGTTGTGGTAGTGGTGGCTGGGCAATTCCTTTAGCAAAAATTTTAAACAGGGGAATGGTTTACGCAGTTGATATTTTAGAAGAAAGTTTATCGGCCCTAAAGGGAAAAGTGGAAGCAGAACAAATTATCAACATCTCTACAATATTGTCAGATATTGAAAGAGGTGTTAAAATTGAAGACAAAGAATTAGATTTAATTCTTTTAACTAATATTCTTTATCAGATACAGGACAGAGAAAATTTAATTAAAGAATGTAGGCGTTTATTAAAAATTAGGGGATTGCTTTTAATCGTTGATTATAAAAAAGAAGCAACTTTTGGCCCTAAAGAGGGGAGATTGATACCAGAAGAAATTATCCCACTTTTAGAAAAATTAGGATTTAGAGAGGAGCAACGATTTGATGCTGGGAAATATCATTGGGCGCTCTTGTTAAGCAAATAAATTACTAATAATTATTTTATAATTTTATTAAAATGGAAACAAAAAATAAAAGAAAAATAATTTTAAACATTTTAGTTTTTTTATTTCTTTTTCCTTTTTTAATTGTTAGAGCAGATACTCCTTTAATTCCAAATCCACTGTCTGGAGTAAATTGTTTACCGGAATTACTTGAAAGAATCGCCGATTTTATTCTGAATTTAGCAGCAGCCCTGATGGTTCCATTTATTGTTTGGGGAGGGATTGTAATAATGACTGCTGCTGGAAATCCTAAAAAAGTTGTAGAAGGAAGAAATATAATTATTTATACAATGGTCGGCGTGCTTGTGGCACTTTTGGCAAAAGTAATGACTAGTGTCATAACACAAGTATTTATTCCTCCTGGCACCAGTGATGGTTGTTAATTTTAAGAATTGATTACAAAAATAAAATATTTTACTTGCAAAGTTTTAAATAATAGAGTATTATATTAATTATAAATAAAATAATAATAAAAAAAATAAAAAAATGACAAAATCAAAAAGATTTCTCATTAATTTATCAATCGCCACAGTTTTGGGCGCAGTTTGCTTGTCAAGCGTTACTTATGCTGCTGCTATATCAATACCAGAGCAAGTTAAAACTATATTACAAACTGCTGTAAATTGGTTAACCTTGATCGCAGGTTCTTTAGCTTTAATTTTTATTATCGTTGGTGGTATAAACTTTATGACTGCTAATGGAGATCCAGCTAAAGTGAAATTAGCTAGAGACATGATTCTTTATGCTTTTGTAGGTATTATTTTGGTAGCTATTGCACAGGTATTCTGGAGTATTGCTAACGATATTGGTACTGCTTTGAGCGGTTCTGGTCTTGTATCATTCTAATATTTTTTGACATCCGCTTGTTTTTGGTGTAATTTACAACAAAACAAGCGGATGTTTTGTTTTTAACCCACTTTTGTTTCATATTCTTTTTTTAATTTATTCACCATTTGGTTAGTGGGGAATAAAGATTTGGGGTGGGATAATGCCGAGGTGGCGGAATTGGCAGACGCGTATGCCTTAGGAGCATATGTCGCAAGGCGTGAGGGTTCGACTCCCTCCCTCGGCACTATTTGTTAAAGAAGATCGAATTTTAAATCGGTCTTCTTTTCTTTTATTAAATGGAGGGAGTCGAAGCCGGAAGCCCGACGGGGCTGAGGCAGGCCTGAGTGCAACTTCACCAGAAGTTGACGCGAAGGCGAACTCCCTCCCTCGGCACCATTTGTTAAAGAAGATCGAATTTTAAATCGGTCTTTTTTCTTTTTTATTAGATGGAGGGAGTCGAAGCCGGAAGCCTTTATTTTTTCAAAAAAAACAGCCCCAATGCGGACTGTTCAATGTTTAAATCTCAAATGTTTCTATTCTTCTTCTAGGCCAATTTTTTTATTTTTTGCCCTTTCGATTTTGGGCATTCTAATAGTGAGCATTCCATTTTTGATATTTGCGTCAATCCTAGAAGTATCAATTTCTCTAGGGATAATTATTTCTCTATGGAATGGCCCGAAATAACATTCTTCGCAAAAGTAATTTTTTTCTTCAATTTCTTCAATTGGGTTTTCTCGGTTTCCTTTTAGAATAAGAATATCGTTTTCTATAGAAATATCAATGTCATTATTTTTAATTCCAGCGATTGCTGATTGAATGACAAGTTCATTTTTGGTTTCATAAACATCCACTACTAATTGTCCTTCTGAGGCGGTCCATTTTCTGGCTGTTTCGGAAATACTTGTTTCCTGAATTTTGATGTCTCTTTTTTTGGTATTTTCTTTTTGTTTTTTAAATAAAGCCATATTTGTTTTGCCATAGCTTTAGTGATGGCGGGCTTATCGCTATCACCTTAACGTGGCCTATAATTATTGTTTTATATCTTTAATAACGCAAACACTTTTTAATTTTTTAATTTTAGATAGGGCAAAATTTAGTAGTCCGTAAAAAATAATTAAAATTAAAATAGGGGAGAGAATAAAATAATTGTTTTGATACAAATTTATTATAGATGACTCTAGAAAAAAATCAAAGAGTCCATGAGCAGCTATTCCCAAAGTAAATCCAGAAATTATAAAAAACCATCTTTGTTTAATTCTATAAAAAGATAAGGCCAAGAAGACCCCAATAATTCCAGAGCAAACAACATGTAAAAGGGTGGCACCCAAAAATCTTATCATGGCCAATCCAAAGGTTTCGGTTATCATATTAAAAGAATGTCCAGCAAAAAGTAGGATATTTTCAGCGGTTGCAAATCCTAAGGCAGAAATAATCATATACATAGGGAGATCAATTGGCTCATCTAGGCAAGAATTTTTAAAAATAAAAAACTTAACCATAATATATTTACAAAATTCTTCAACTAAA
>JAXDCF010000049.1:0-4089 GCA_034678205.1 Patescibacteria group bacterium | reverse complement strand
GCTTAACATCTGTTAATGGTAATGGATTACCTTCAATACTTGTAGATGAATGGGCTGAAACTTCTCTAGCTTTTCGTTCAAACTCAAAAAGTACAACATTCGGAAAATGCTTGCCATTAAGCTCTGTAACAAGCTCTGTTGTGCGCTTAATGTTTGATAAAAGTTTTGATGTTATTGTGTATTTAGGTAAAAACATATTCGTCTATAGACATATAATAGACGAATAATAGACGAATGTCAAGCGCTATGGGTAATGTGGATACACATATGGCGATTTTATAAAATCAAAAACCAACCCAAGGGCTGGTAATAAAAACTTGTCAACTTTTAAATGCAGGGGCTCGTGTATAAAGTTCGAACTGAGATAACAATGGCTTAATTCATTATTCTGTCTAAAATACCAAAATAATTTAGATTTAATGGCGAAATTATTGGGAAAAATTTATTGCAGGTTGTTTCTATAATTAAACCATAACAAGTATTAATGCGTGGGCATATATCATTACTCGATTTTGTTAAAAAACCGAAACAAGAATTATAGCCACATGTGTCAAAAATTGGCATCTCTATTCCCTCATAAATTAAAGGACATTGTTCAGTATAAATTTTAGGTAAAATTATTAAAAGAATAATAATTATTAAGAATATATATCTTTTTTTCATAATTCAATAATTTATTGTATAAAAATATATTAGCACAAAACTAAAAACCAGTCTAATAGCTGGTAACAAAAACTTGTCAACTTTTTAATGCAGGCAAGGTCGGTCTAAAACCCATACCCTTCAAGCCGTGTAAGGGTTCTTTGGGGGTCTTGGCGATAGTCAATTTGGGGTATCAGGGTCTGATCAAAATGAGACAAATGAGACAGTATAAAATGAAATATAATATGTCTTATTTTAATCTATAGTAATTGTTTTTTAATATAGTTAATGATAATATGTACGAAATTGATATGTTGCCAAATTTTATTATAAAAAAAATAAAACAGGACGATTCTATTATTACAAATAAAGGTGATTTTTCTGTTCCTCCTTATAATCCCATTACGTACTATAAGGACATTTCTTCGAGTAATTATTTTCATTCTTTGCTGATTTTAAGGCATTATATTAAAATAGCTTCTGATTATTATTTTGGCTTTAAAGTAGGCGCAAAAAATATTGATTTATTTATGTTGACACCCAGTATTTCTTCTCCCATTGGTCTGGGATCAGATTCTGAAGCAATAAAGATTAAATTCGGAAAACTGAATACATTTTTAATCGATTCTTCGCAATTTGGATTCGAACCAATTCTTTTAAATGATTTTAAAAAGGTATATTGCTACTTGCCGTCAATGAGAGGAGAAAAGCCTGATTCTAGGCATCTGAACCAATTTTTTCATTGTGAAGTTGAAATCATTGGGACACTGGATGATTTATTCAGAATAGCCGAAGGATATGTAAAATTTTTATGTGAAACAGTTCTTTTAATGGAGAATATCGTTGATAACATAAGCAACGATGAGAAAAGAACAAAAACAATACTTAACAAAACAATTAAAATAAAAACTTTCCCTAAAATTACATTTGATGAAGCTGTTGATATATTATGTAAGCATGGCATGAAAAAATATATTAATTTTACAAAGAAAGGAAGAGATATCAGCAGCAAGGGAGAGATTGAACTAATGAAGATACTTAATGTTGATACGCCGATTTGGATTACTTATTTTGATAGAGATCGAGTTCCTTTTTATCAAAAACCTCTTTCAACTAATAAAGAAAAAACAACAAATGCAGATTTGTTATTTCCTCCTCTATTAATAAACAATTCTTTTGGTGGGGAAATTTTAGGAAGCGGCCAAAGACAAGATAACCCGAAGGAAATGTATGAATCATTAAAAAGGCAAAATATTTCCACAAAGCCTTATGAATGGTATATAGATACAAGAAGGAATAATAATTATAAAATTACGTCAGGTTTTGGATTAGGAATAGAGAGATTTTTAGCTTGGGCATTAGCAAAAGAATCAATAAGAGATGTTATTCCATATCCACGCCTTAAAAATATTAAAACATTGCCATAATGGAATATGAATAATAAACTAATTAAACCGAATAAATTAGAAAAAGGAGATACTATTGGAATAATAAGTCCATCTTCCCCTTTAGCTGGACTTGTGCCTCATCGAGTAGAGAGAGGAATTAAGATGATTGAACATCTTGGTTTTAAGGTTGTGATCGCTCCTCATGCATTAAATGTAAGAGACTATGTATCTGGAACACCAAAGGAGAGGGCTGATGATATTAACCTATTTTTTGCTGACAAGAATATTAAAGCGATATTTTCCTTTATTGGCGGAAATCATTCTAATCAAATTTTAGAATATTTAGATTTTGAATTGATCAAAAGTAATCCAAAAATATTTTTAGGTTATTCCGATGTTACTGTTTTGCATTTTTCTTTATTAACTCAATCCAATTTAGTTACTTTCTATGGTCCAGCAGTTTTAACTCAGTTCGCCGAAAATCCAAAAATGTTCGATTATACGACAAGCTATCTTTTAAAAGCCTTGTTTGCTGATGAGCCTATCGGTAAAATTATTCAATCACAAGAATGGACAGACGAAACTTTAGATTGGTTTCAAAAAGAAGACAATACTCGAAAGCGCAAAACTTATAAAAATGATGGTTGGTATTGGATAAAAAATGGATCGGCCAAAGGAAAGATATTGGGAGGTTGTATTACTTCAATGATGCATGTCATAGGAACAAAATATTGTCCCGACTTTCAAGATAGTATTTTATTTTGGGAAATACCTGAAGGTGAAGATTTTTCAAAAGGAGAAAGCGTTTCTGCAATAGACGCTCATTTGACGGATTTAAAAAATTATGGAGTTTTCGATAGTATAAAAGGAATGATTATTGGAAGACCTTTTGGCTATAACGAAGAAACAAAAAATAAACTCATTGAAATAATTAAAAATCAGACTAATGATTATGATTTTCCAATACTTTTTGGAGTAGACATCGGACATACGGATCCAATGATTACCGTTCCGATTGGTGTTGAGGTTAAAATAGATTCAAGCACTAATACTTTTGAATTTATAGAAAAAGGCATTATGTAAATATGGGAGAACTTCAAAGATGGGATAAAGAATTTAAGAGGGATTGTAATATTGATGAATTCCAGGAGATTAAACACTATTGGTGGATTAATTGTTATAATGAAATAGAAAATTTTATATTGCGCGAGCTAAAATTAACTAAAGATTCCAAAATACTAGAAGCTGGATCTGGTTCTGGAAATTCTTCTTTACGTTTAGCAAACTTGGTTGGGCAAGTTTTTTTATTAGATAAATCAAAGTATTCTCTCGATTGCTCTGAAAGATTAGCAGATTATTACCGATTAAATAATGTAAAAATGATAAGTGGAGATATTTTTAGAATTCCTTTCGATGATAAGTTTTTTGATTTATGTTGGAATGTTGGAGTAATAGAACATTTCAATTTCGAGCAAGCACAAGAATGTATTGAAGAAATGTTCCGCGTTACTAAAAATTATGGTTATGTTTGTGTGGGTGTCCCTAATTTTCGATCCCTACCAATAATTAAAGCAAAAATAAACTCAGTATTATCTCGATTTATTAATGTAAAAGGATATAAGTTAGACGATGAAAAAAAATATACCATAAGTGATATAGAGAAAATTTTTATAACAACTGCAAATAAAAATAAAATTAAAATTTCAAAGATGGTTTTTGATTATTCGGGAAGTTTCCTTCCCGTAGAGACTCCTTACCATTTTTTTAAATTATTTAATAGTTTATTTAACTCGTTTTTTAGGAAATCAAAATTTATAATTATAGGAGTCGTACAAATATATCGATAATCATTAATTAAAAAATATATGGATAATTATTATAAAGAAGTAAAAGATTATTTTGCAAAAAAAGCTAATAAATATGACTTAGTAGATAACCAACTCTACTGGAAGTTATCGGATGATGTCCTTAAGGAAATATTAAAAATTAAATTAATTAACAAGCTAAAATCAGTCGATCAATTAGCGATACTGGATGCTGGAGCTGGAACTGGCAGATG
>JAXDCF010000048.1:0-2683 GCA_034678205.1 Patescibacteria group bacterium | reverse complement strand
ATTATTTCTATGCCATTAATTAATCGCCCGTGTTTTATTTTTTTAATATCTTGATTCATATTAATATTATTTATTGTATTTAATTATATTACCATAAAAACAAAAACCAACGCAATATTTAGTATTTAAAACTTGTCAAGCTTTAAATGCAGGAGCTGCTGGACGATGTTAGAACCTTTTTATAATAACTAATTCTTTATCCAATTTTTTTCTGTTTCCGAATAAAACCACTGACTATCCTTCTTTTCTATAAAGTCCCCAAATTTATCATAATTTCCACAAATAATTTTACCATACCCACTATCTCCTCTCCAATTTTGATTACAAATAAACCAATCTTTAAACTGAAAAGAATATAAATAATGAGAAATAACTCCAGAGTCTGCACCAGCCGTTCCAAGGGTATACGTAATCTCATTCACCCCATCATTGTCAAAATCTTTTGCTTCTGGTTTTTCGGTCATAGTACAATTATTTTCACAACTAACATCACCATTCATAATTGAAGTCCATTTGCTGTTTTCATTATACAGTGTAGTAAAATAAAAATAATCAGGATAACCATTGCACATAGCAAAAATTCCTTTTTTATTATAATCAATATTCACATAAAAACCGCTCATATAATTATAATCGTTAAATTGCGAACAATACATTTTGATTGTTGGAATTATCTCTGGAGAATTAGAAAAATTTGATTCTGGTATGCTACTGCCCTTCCTTAAAACAATCTTAGACATTATGCATGATGGACATCCTCCATGAGTTCCAACTTCTTTTTCTGAACAATATTCAGCAGATATATAATAACCATCTGGCACCTTATAGTTATATTTTGTATTCAAATAAGAACATTCTGCTTCAGTCCAAAACTCAATAGACTCTAGTAAGTTATTATTAATTATCTCTGTTGCATGAAAATATTGTTTTGCTTCTTCGTCAGTCATTTTTTTATTTTTTTCTTCTTCTTCAATACATTCTTCTTCCCACGTTCTTAAACATTTATTCTTTACTTCACACCAAGTATATCCAGCTGATCCTATACAACCATGTTCATCTTTATCGTTACCAACTAATTGTTTATTCCAGCTCTCTCCTTCTATGATTAATCCCTCTAAAAAAGATGAAATAAAGAAATATGACAATATCGGTATTATTAATAATATAATAATGGTTTTTGAAAAGAGTTTCTTTTTTAATTTAATATTTTTAATCAATAAAAATATTCCAAACAATAAACACCCTAATCCGATTAAAAAAGAAATCATTGATATTAATAAGCCAAAATTGTATAAAACATTATTATAAGGATATTTTATTAATGAATACGATTGTTTAAAAATATAATAATATAGAAAAATAATGCAAAATGTTATTAGTGCAATTATTATTTTTTTAATATTAATATTCATAACAATTTTATAAAAATTTAA
Source organism: Patescibacteria group bacterium (assembly GCA_034678205.1). Taxonomy (GTDB): domain Bacteria; phylum Patescibacteriota; class Minisyncoccia; order Minisyncoccales; family Minisyncoccaceae; genus UBA6220. Next base: position 1,250 of record JAXDCF010000048.1, on the reverse strand, counting down.
TATTTTTTCGTTTATTCAAATTTACAAGTATTTGTATTCCATATTAATTCTTTATAATTAGTCTCGGGGCAACCATCAGTAGATGTTGGTGGTACTTTTTTTATTAAAATTTTATCATCCAATAATAACATATTTAAAGCATAAGATGGTCCGCTAGCAGCATTGGCAATAGGTAAAATTGAAGATAACGGATTATTTTTTTCGCTTAAGGTTTGCTCATCTATTATTTGAATGTTTTCAAATAAACCATTATTTATTTTAACCAGCCTTGCTCCATCATTACAGCAGCTATAATTAAGACATCTTTTACTAATAAATAAAATATATTTAATACCCCTGCAATCATAAAAACCAAAAGTTCCTTTGTCTCCGCTGAACTCATTATTGCCACCTAATTTTGGAAAAACAGAAGCGGGGGTTAAAAGTTTACCATTATTATCGAATACTCCTAAAAAAGCATGATAAAATCCTCCCATGTGGGATACTCCATCAAGCTGGGTTAAAAGTAATAAACTTTTTTCTTGTTTGCTCACAAAATAATCCTCAATTGATTTTTGTAAATAAAGCTTATTACCAGGGCTATCGTTAATTGATGAAAGGTCAGCAAAGCCTTCTTTAAAAAATATATTTGGAAATAATTTAGAAAGTAAATCATCTGTATTTAAAGATGATAAATTATTATTTTCTTGTGGTTGGCTTATTTTATTCCAAAAGAAATAGCCAGCACTACTACCTAAAGCTAAAATTAAGAAAACTATTCCTGTAATTATTAATACTTTCTCTGTTTTTGGATTCATAATATATATTTTAATTAATATTAGATTATATTACCACAAAAACAAAACCTAATACAATAGTTGGTATTAAAAACTTGTCAAGCCTTAAATGCAGGGGCTGGTGTCTAAAGTTCGAACTGAGATTATAAGAATTTGGACATAAGTTTATTTTGCCCTTTCTTTTTTTAATAGGCTCTCCAATTTCTTAATTTTTCTTTTAGCCTTTTCTAATTCTTTAAGAGCTTCTCCTTCGTAAAATTGAGAAATAGAAGTGTGAACATATTGTCCCATTTCACCAAATATTTGACCTTTTTTAAATATAATTTTATCAGAAGACATTTTACCTTCATTTGATTTAAGGTTTTCATTAAAATAATTAATATGTCCCAACCATTTTTTAATGTCATCTATTCCAAAATAACTAATAATAGGTTCCACTTCTCTTTCCGTATATTCTTTTCCTAGCACACTTTT
>JAXDCF010000047.1:0-4014 GCA_034678205.1 Patescibacteria group bacterium | reverse complement strand
GTCCCAACGAGATTCGAACTCGTGTTCTTAGATTGAGAATCTAATGTCCTGGGCCTCTAGACGATGGGACCTTATTGAATAATAAAAATTTAACATAAAAATTTATGTTTGTCCAAAAATTTGACGAAAATATTAAAATGTAATAAACAATATAAAAGCACATTTATTTAAAAAGGAGATGTTATTCTTGGTAAAAATGAGGCCTTGTGATAAATGCGGAAATTTTTGCAGACCTATTTATAGCGAGCGATACGGCCTTTGCCTTTGCCGATCTTGCTATAACAAAAAGGTTTATAATGATGTATCGCTTCACGAACACTGCTCAATCTGCGGTAAGCTTAAACCAGTTAATGCGCGTACAAATGGAAGGCCAGTTTGCGGTATCTGTCAAAAAAAAGAAAAGGCACTCAATTTGAGGGAAAGACCACAAACTAAAAAAATAAAGCCAAACACATTTTAATTAGCTCCCTAGATTTTCTTATTTAATCAATCTAGGGATTTTTTATTTTAAAAACCATTTATCTAAAAAGGCTTGGTATTTTTTTATTTTTTTGTTATTATATTATCAATATAATAATTTAAAAAATAATGTTTAATACTATACTTTATTCTTTCATCTTTTTAGTTTCTTGTGTTTCTTTTTATTTCTCTGGTCAATTAGTAATTAAAAGCTTGATTAGAATTGCCAAAGCCTTACGCTGGAAAGAGTTTGTAGTTTGTTGTGTAATTATGACTATTGTAGCCTCGTTGCCTAATTTATTTGTAGGTATTATTTCAGCTATAAATAAAATCCCTCAATTATCTTTTGGTGATGTTATTGGAGGCAATGTAATTGATATGACTTTGGCTGTCGCTTTGGCAGCTTTATTTTCTAAACAGGGGATACCAGCCAAAAGTAAAACCGTACAAACTACTTTATTTTTTACTACTTTAGCAGCTTTATTGCCTATGCTTTTAGTTTGGGACGGACTTCTTTCAAGAGCAGATGGAATAATTCTTATTCTCTTTTATATTTTATATTTAGTTTGGCTATTTTCTAAAAAAGAAAACTTTACCAAGGAATGCGATGGAAGCGAAACAAAAAACAAAAAAAGTACAAAATCCCTCCATTCTATTTTAAATGTTTTAAAAATTTTAGCTGGAATTGGTATTTTTATAATTGCTTCGCAAGGAATCGTGATGTCCGCCCAGTTCTTTGCGACTGAATTTAACTGGTCTTTGATTTTAGTTGGCCTATTTGTAATCGGCTTAGGAAACTGTGCTCCGGAAATATTTTTTGCCATCACTTCGGCTAGAAAAAATAACAGCTGGCTGGTATTAGGAGATTTAATGGGTGCGATTATCGGACCAGCTACTTTTGTTTTGGGAATCGTGGCCCTAATCTGTCCAATTGAAATCAAGGATTTTTCACCTTTTGCAGCCGCAAGAGTCTTTTTAATCTTATCTATTTTCTTTTTCTTTATCTTTATTAGAAATGACCAAAAAATTAGTAAAAAAGAAGCCGCTTTCTTATTGTTTGTTTATATTGCCTTCATAATCACAGAATTATTTATGAAAGTGTAAATTGGTTGACTATTAGCAAAGAAAATGATATAAACAAACCTGTATTAATTAATTGAAAAAATATGTTAGCTGTAATAAAAACAGGGGGCAAACAATATAAAGTTACTCCCGGACAAAAGATAAAAATAGAAAAATTAGACGAACAAGAAGGCCAGGAAATTACTTTTTCTGAGGTACTTTTGATTGAAAATGATAAAGATTTAGTTATTGGAGAACCAATAATTAAAAATGCTAAGGTCTTAGGTAAAGTATTAAAACAAGACAAGCACGAAAAAGTTATCATCTATAAATACAAACCCAAGAAAAGATATAGAGTAAAAAAGGGGCATAGACAACCCTTCACTGAAGTAGAGATTTTAAAAATTGAGGCCTAAAAATCAATATCTCCTTCAAAACTACGGCTAGTTTCCAAATTGCGGAAACTAGCTCTTTGTTTATCAAAAGCTAATTCCACGCGACCAACTGGTCCGTTTCTGTGCTTAGCAATAATAATATCGGCTATACCTTTACGAGGAGATTCTTCTTGATAAACATCTTCTCTATAGATAAGTAAAACCACATCTGCATCCTGCTCTAATGAACCAGATTCACGTAAGTCAGACAAACGAGGAACTTTAGGTGTTCTTTGTTCTACAGCACGAGACAATTGAGATAAAGCTAAAACAGGCACATTTAATTCTCTAGCTAAACTTTTTAGAGATCGAGATATTTCTGTAATCTGCTGTACAGTGTTTGTTATTTTTGTGTTCGGATCAATTAATTGTAAATAATCAATCACAATTAATCCTAATCCTCGGCTAGATTGTAATCTTCTCGCCATAGCTCTCATTTGTAACACACTACAAGTAGCAGCATCATCAATATAAATTGGCGCTTCTGAAAGTGTGCCTAGAGCATGCTGGATGCAAGCAAAATCGCTATCTTCACCATCAGAAGAAAGATGCCCCTGTCTAATTTTCCAAGAATCAATATTTGATTCGGAACTAATCAAACGATCAATCAATTGGTCTTTGGACATTTCCAAAGAAAATAACCCAACTGGCTTTTTTTCTTTAATAGCTACGTGCTTGGCAATATCTAGTGCCAAACTACTTTTACCCATTGATGGTCTAGCAGCTAAAATAATTAAATCTGAATTTTGCAAACCAGAAAGCATGGCGTCTAATCCGTGAAAACCAGTTGAAACACCTCGTAAAACACCTTTTTGCTGAGAAAGCTTTTCCATTCTTTCATAAGCTTGTTCCAAAAATGGCTTAATTGGTAAAAACGATTGAGTCAAACTTTTTTGAGTAATACCAAAAATTCTTTTTTCCGCGGAATCAAGTAATTGATCCGCTTCCTGTGCTTCTTCATATCCCAAAAGCGTAATATCTTGACCAGCTTGAATTAAATCTCTCAAAATTCTTTTCTTCTGAACCATTTTAGCATAAGACAAAATATGGCTTGCGGTTGGTACAGTGTTAATCAATTCCGTTAGGTAACCGATTCCACCCACTTCTTCTAATTGATTCTTTTCTTTAAGCTTTGAAGAAATTGAAATCAAATCAATTGGTTCTCCTTTACTAAAAAGATATTCTGCGGCTTGGTAAATTAATTCGTGGCTTTTTTTATAAAAATCTTCGGGGCGTAAAAAATCCGCCACTTTTATAATCGCGTCTTTATCCATCATTAAAGATCCTAAAGCACTTTTTTCTGCTTCAATGTCTTGAGGTGGAACTTTTACACCAGGTTTTAAGTTTGAAAATTCTTTCGCCATTGGCTATAATATAGCAAGCCCTTGTAAGCTCGTCAATTAAAGACCTGTTTAAAAATTGTTTATAATTTTTAGCTAAATATCCTAATAAAAACCGCTAATAGTGGCAACAAAATCATTGATTCTTAATTCATAATTCTTTATTCTGTTATAAAATGAAAATTGGCTTTATTTCTTTCCATTCGTTTGCTAATCCAGGTGGTGTAAAAAACCATATTTTAGGGTTATCAAAAGAATTTGATAAATTGGGAATAGAAAATAAAATTATTGTTCCGCGTCGCAGTTATTTTGAAAACTATGGCAAAAATGTAATTATGCTTGGCACTTCTATTCCTTTAAACGCTATCGGCACACAAGGGGAATTGGTTTTTAATTTTAATCCTTTTGCTATAAATAAAATTTTAGAAAAAGAAAAATTTGATATTTTACATTTTCACAATTTTATTATTCCTTCGGGTTGGCAAATTTTAAATAAATCAAAATCCTTAAATATTCTTACCTTTCACGCTAATTTAGATGCTATTCCTGTTTTTAAAAAACTGCCTTATTTTACAAGTTTATTTATTAATGATTTAAATAAAAAAATGGATGGGGTGGTTGGAGTAGCCAATTTAAATTTAGAACCATTTGAAAATTTTACTGGGCCCAAAATAGGTATACCAAATGGAATTGATTTAAGAAATTTTAATCCCAATACT
>JAXDCF010000046.1:0-7918 GCA_034678205.1 Patescibacteria group bacterium | reverse complement strand
AGCTTGGTAAAAGAATAATGATTATTGGTGATGATCTTTTGGTGACTAATTTAAAATACATAAAAGAAGCTTATGAAAAAAAAGCATGTAATTCTGCGTTGATAAAATTAAATCAGATCGGCACTGTAACTGAATGTTTAGATTCTATTAATTTAGCTAAAGCTAATGGCTGGAAGATTGTTGTTTCTCATCGATCGGGAGAAACCACAGATGATTTTATTGCTGATTTAGCAGTTGGCACTGGGGCAGATGGAATTAAAACCGGTGCACCAGCCAGAGGAGAAAGATTAGTTAAATATAATCGTTTAATAAGAATAGAAGAGCAACTTAAATAAAATATTAATTATTTAAATTATAAAAAATATGGAAGTATTATTATTTCGTACAGCTAATAGTTCTGAATCAAGTAGATGGGAAAGTTTTTTAAAAGCACAGGGTTTTATGCCATCTGTGATAAATGCTTCAAAAGGCACTGATGCCGAAGCAGAGATTAAAAATATGACCGGTCAATCAGATTTACCTGTTTTAAAGATTGATAATGATTATATTATTGCCTCTTACAACAATGAATCTATAATTCATAATATGTTGGGGCTTAGTTAATGAACGAGTAATTTATAAATAATTAAAATAAAGTATTATGAAAATTAGATTGTTTTCTACGCCAGTTTGCCCATATTGCTCCACGCTTAAAAGATTTTTAGAAGAAAAAGAGATTAAATTTGAAGCTATTAATGTTTTGGATGATCTAGATGCTCAAGAAGAAATGATTACAAAAAGTGGGCAGGTAACCGTGCCGGTTTTAGATGTTGACGGAGAATTTATTGTTGGTTTTGATAGAAAAAAAATCATTGAAAAATTAGGAATTATAGAATAATAATTTTAAAAAATATAATATGGCAAAAAAAATTGCAATTAATGGTTTTGGCCGAATTGGCCGAGCAGTTCTAAAAATTATATTAAATAATCAATTAGGTGGGATTGAGGTTGCGGCAATCAATGATTTAACAGATGCTAAAACCTTAGCGCATTTATTAAAATACGATTCAGCGTATGGAATTTGCAATAAAGAAATTTCTGTTGGAGAAGGGTCGTTAATTGTTGGCGGCAAAGAAATAAAACTACTATCAGAAAAAGATCCAGCCAATTTGCCTTGGACAAATTTAGGAGTTGAAATAGTGCTTGAATGCACAGGATTATTTACGGATAAAGAATCAGCCGGCAAGCATTTAACTGCGGGAGCTAAAAGGGTGATTATTTCTGCGCCAGCCAAGTCAGATGATATTCCTTCTTTTGTTTTAGGAATTAACGAAGAACAATATAATAACGAGCCGATTATTGATATGGGTTCGTGTACTACTAATTGTTTGGCTCCGCTTGTAAAAGTATTAGATCAAGAATTTGGAATTGTGAAAGGGTTTATGACTACAATCCATTCTTATACCAATGATCAGCGTATTTTAGATTTTCCCCATAAAGATTTAAGACGAGCTAGAACTGCGGCCGAAAATATCATTCCAACCACAACAGGAGCAGCTAGGGCCATTAGTAAAGTTATTCCAAGCGTAAAGGGAAAGTTAGATGGAATTGCGTTGAGAGTTCCAACACCAGTTGTATCTATGGTTGATTTGATTTGTGAAATAAAAAGAGAAACCACGGTTGAAGAAGTAAATAATCTTTTTAAGCAACGCGCAAATGCGAATGAGTTCAAGGGAATACTTTGGGCTGAAAACACGCCTTTGGTTTCTTCTGATTATATTGGTAATCCATTTTCTTCAATTATTGATTTACCTTTAACAATGGTTAATCAAAATATGGTTAAAGTAATGTCTTGGTATGATAATGAGTGGGGATATTCCACTCGTTTAGCTGAAATGGCGCAATATATCAGCCAAAAATTTTAGTCAAAAAAAATAGAACGTAAAATTTAAAAATTAAAATAAAAATGTTTGGGTGTTCCACACTCAAACATTTTCTTTTTATAAATATTTTGCTATAATATTTAGCAAATGGAGATTTTAAATTTTGAAGAAACAAAAAATTTATTATTGAAATATAAAATACCGTTTTGTAAAACGGAAATTTTTAATTCTAAAGCCAAAGCAAGCGAGTTTGCAAAAAAAATTGGCTTTCCGGTTGTAATAAAGGTTCACGCGCCAAATATTTTTCATAAATCAGAAGTTGGGGGAGTAAAAGTTGGTATAAAAAATTTGGAAGAATTTTATGTTGCTTGGGATGAAATGAAAAAAAGAACGAGATTAGAAAAAATTGAAGGGATTTTAGTTCAAGAAACTGTCTTTGGAAGCGAACTAACGATTGGCATGAAAAGAGACTCTCAGTTTGGACCTGTTTTAATGTTTGGGCTTGGCGGAATTTTTATTGAAGTTTTGAAAGATGTGGCTTTTAGAGTAGCTCCGTTTGATAAAAAGCAGGCTCTAGAAATGATTTTGGAAATAAAAGGACATAAATTATTACAGGGCTATAGGGGTAGAGAAATAGTTAATCTTAATAAATTAGCTGAAATTATTGTTAATCTTTCAAAATTGTCTATGGCAGAAAAAAAGATAATGTCTATTGATCTTAATCCAGTAATGGCAAATAAAAAATCAATTTTAGTTGCCGACTTTCGTTTGATTGTATAATAAGCCCTACTTTGTTCTACACGTTATTCTAATAAATTAAATTGTAAAGAAAAACGATTAAAATAAAATGCGGAATTTAAATTCGAAAATAAAAAAGATGAAATATATTTTTAATCCGCGAACTGTAGCGATTATTGGTGCGACAGAAAGAGAAAAAAGCGTGGGATTGGGAATAGTGAATAATCTTTTGGCTGGCAAAGAACAGCGGAAAATATTTTTTGTTAACCCTTTTAAAGAAGAAATTTTAGGTATTAAAACTTATCCAAAAATTACAATGATTAAAGAGAGGGTTGATTTGGTTATTATTGCTATTCCGGCTTCAGGAGTTTTAGAAGTGGTACATGAGTGTATCTATAAAAAAGTTGGTGGAATAATCATTATTACTGGCAATTTTGGAGAAGCTGGAGAACAAGGAAAGACAATTGAAAAACAAATCAAAGATGCCTTAAAAAATACAGACATACCTTTAATTGGGCCAAATTGTTTGGGTGTAATAAATGCAAACAATAATTTAAGTGCTTCTTTTGCTCCGATAATGCCCAAAAAAGGAGATATTGCTTTTTTATCTCAATCTGGGGCAATGGTAGATGCTTTATTAGATAGATGCGCAGAAGAAAATTTTGGATTTAGTAAAATAGTTTCTTATGGCAACGAATTGGATATGGAAATAGATGAGCTTTTGGAATATTTAAAAACAGATAAAGAAACTAAAATTATTGCCACTTATTTTGAAGCCATTAAAGATGGCCCTGGATTTATAGAATCAGCTAAGAAAATTTCTAAATATAAGCCAATCATTGCAATTAAAGCAGGTAAGGGTGATGCTGGTCAAAAAGCAGCACTTACGCACACGGGTGCGCTTTCTTCGGATTATGAAATTTACAAAGCAGTTTTTAAACAAACCGGAATTATCCAAGTAGATTCTTTAGACGAATTAATGGATACAATCAAAGCTTTATCTTTTCAGCCACGCTGTAAAAATGGGATTGGGATTATTACTAATGGCGGAGGGTTGGGAGTTTTGGCAGCTGATTTTTGTGAAGAATTTAAAATAGAACTTCCTCAGTTATCAGAAAAAACCCTAAGACAATTAAATCAAGAGGATGCCTTAAAAGGTTGTTATTCAAAAAGAAACCCATTGGATTTGTTGGGTGATGCTTTGGCCGAAAGATATGAAGCAGGTCTTGAGAGCGTTCTTTCTCAGCCAGATATTAAGGGGGTTTTGGTAATGCAAGGAATGCAAATAATGACAGAGCCAATGGAAAATGCTAAAATTATTTTAAGAATTAGCCGTCATTTTCCAAACAAGCCAATAGTTTGTTGTTTTGCTGGTGGGAGATTGGTGAGTGGTGCAGTAAATTATTTAGAAAAAAATAAAATACCAAATTATAGTGATCCCAAAAGAGCCGTTAAGGCGTTAAGCAATTTAATTAATCTAGGTAAATAAAATTTTATTATGGAGAAAAAAGCACATGTTCTATGGTTTTCCGAATTAAGAAAAAAAGATGTAGATTTGGTTGGTGGAAAGAACGCATCTTTAGGAGAAATGTATTCTAATCTAACTAAAAAAGGAGTTAATATTCCAAATGGTTTTGTAGTTACAGCCGAAGGATATCGTTATTTTTTAAGATGTAATGGATTTGATAAAAAATTAGAAAAAATATTCAAAAAGTTAGATCCTAAAAAATTAAAAAGTGTGCAATCCGTAGGAAAACAAGCTAGGACTTTAATTTTATCAGGTAAAATACCAGATGATTTAAAAGAAGAAATTAGCAAGGCATATAAAAAATTAGGCAAGGAATATGGCAATAATCCAGATGTGGCTGTGAGAAGTTCCGCAACTGCTGAAGATTTACCAGATGCTTCATTTGCTGGTCAGCACGAAACTTATCTTAATGTTCGTGGAGAAAAGCAAGTTTTTCAAGCAATTTTAAAATCTTTTGCCTCCTTATTTATGGATCGTGCTATTTTTTATAGATACGAAAAAGGATTTCCTCAATTAGGAGTTTATTTGAGTGCCGGAATTATGAAAATGGTAAGGAGCGACTTGGCTTCTAGTGGAATTATGTTTACCTTGGACACTGATAGCGGTTTTGAAGATATGGTTTTGATTAGTTCTATTTATGGAATTGGCGAAATGATTGTTAAGGGTCATATTACCCCAGACGAATTTTATGTTTTTAAACCAACTTTGAAAAAAGGATTTCGTTCTATTTTTGCTAGAAACATTGGACGTAAAGATAGAAAATATATTTACAATCCTCTTGGGGGCATCAAAGAAGTTAAAGTTTTACCAAAAGACGAAGAGAAATTTTCTATTACCGACGATGAAGTTTTGACCTTAGCTAAATGGGGTTGTATTGTAGAAGAACATTATGGCAGGGCGCAAGATATTGAATGGGCAAAAGATGGTCAATCCGGAGAATTATTTATTGTGCAAGCAAGGCCCGAGACCGTATATGCAAATAAAACCGAAAAAGTTTATGAAGAATATATTCCACAAGGGCATCATCAGTCAATTTTAGAAGGAATTGCGATTGGAGAAAAAATAGGCACTGGCAAGGTGAGAGTAATTACAGATATTAAAAAAATTAATGATTTTAAACAGGGTGAGATCTTGGTTACTAAAATGACTGATCCAGATTGGAATAATTTAATGGCTATGGCCTCGGCGATTATAACTGATGAGGGTGGAAAAACCTGCCATTCCGCGATTATTTCTAGAGAGTTGGGAGTGCCTTGTATTGTGGGCACTAAAGATGCCACCCAAAAATTAAAAACCGGAATGGTTGTAACCGTAGATTGCTCACAGGGTGGCAAGGGATATATTTATAATGGCAAAATTAATTTTGATGTTAAAAAATATAATTTAGATAAAATCCCAGATTTAAAAGTTAAAATTATGGCTAATGTTGGTACTCCAGAAGTAGCCTTTAAATCATCTTTTTTGCCAGTAGCTGGGGTGGGGTTGGCGAGAGAAGAATTTATTATTGCTGATAAAATTAAAATTCATCCTTTGGCACTTTACCATTTTGATGAATTGAAAAAAAAGAAACAGCTTAAATTAGAAGAAATTAAAAAAATAGAGGAGCTAACTTTTGGATACAAAGATAAGAAACAATATTATATTACCGAATTAGCCGAAGGAATTTCACAAATTGCTTCCGCGTTCTTTCCTCGGCCAGTGATTGTTAGGTTTTCTGATTTTAAAACTAATGAGTATAAAAATTTAGTTGGTGGCAGATTGTTTGAAGGAGAAGAGCCAAATCCTATGATTGGTTTTCGCGGAGCATGTCGTTATATTGATCCAAAATTTCAACCTGCTTTCAGATTGGAATGTGAAGCAATTAAAAAAGCGCGAGAAGAATTTGGCTTAATCAATATTGCTGTTATGGTGCCATTTTGTCGCACATTAGAAGAAGGTAAAAAAGTGCGTCAATTAATTAAGGATTTTGGATTGGATACACAAATAAAAGTTTATGTGATGTGTGAAATTCCAAGTAATGTAGTTTTGGCTGATGAATTTTTAGATATTTTTGATGGGATGAGTATTGGCTCCAATGATTTAACACAATTAATGCTTGGATTAGATAGAGATAATGGAGAGATTGCCTACGTGGGTAATGAAAAAAATCAAGCAGTTTTAGAAATGATTAAAAAGGTGATTGCAGTTTGTAAAAAGCGTGATAAGTATTGTGGTATTTGCGGACAAGCCCCGTCTGACTATATGGATTTTGCTGAATTTTTAATGAAGGAAGGAATTGAAAGCATTTCTTTAAATCCGGACACAGTTATTAAAACGATCTATAATTTAGATAAATTAAAATAAAGTATCAATTATGTACGATGTAATTACATTCGGTTCAGCCACGCTAGATATAGAGATTTTGATGCCGAAAGAAAGCATCAAGGTTGATAACAAGTGTGTGGCAGGCAAAGCATATTATTTTAATCTTGGTTCTAAAATAGACACCAAAGATATGTATTTTGGTTTTGGAGGAGGAGGAGTTAATGCGGCGACTACCTTTAAAAAACAAGGATTTAAAGTGGCTTATTGCGGTATGATAGGAGACGATATTCCAGGCAAAGAAATATTGGAATATTTAGATAATCTGGGCGTAGGCACAAATTTAATTAAAAAGACTAAATTAAAAAATACAAACAATTCTATAATTTTAGATAATCCTAAAGAAGATCGAACTGTTTTGGTTTATCGCGGAGCCTCGGAATTATTATCTCAAGAGGATTTGCCTGGTAATTTACAAGCCAAGTGGTTTTATTTAGCTCCTTTGTCTGGAAAATTAAGCCAACTCACAGAAGAAATTGTTTCCATGGCTAAAAATAATAATATTAAAACTGCAGTTAATTTTGGGAATTGTCAGCTAAGAATGTCAAAAACAAAACTTAAAAAAATATTAGAAAATACAGATGTTTTGATTTTGAATAAAGAAGAGGCCGCTATTCTAACAGGTATTGATTATAAATACGAGGAAAAAATAATTCAAAAATTAATTGAAATACATCCCGGAATTAACATTTTAACAAAAGGTAAGGATGGGGTAGTGGTAACAGAAAATAATAAAATTTACGAAGCCAAAAATAGTAAAACCAGAGTCGTAGATGAAACAGGTGCCGGAGATGCTTTTGGCTCTGGATTTATTTCTGGATTAATTCGCTTAAGCGATATTGAATATTGTATAAAGCTTGGCTTAACTAATTCCAAATACGCAATTTCTCTCAAGGGTGCAACCACTGGTTTACTGTCTGCTAGAGATAATTATTTAGTTGAAAAAGAAAAAATTAAAGTTAAAGTTAGGGATATATAATTTAAAAAAAATACAAAATAATTATTAAGCATAAAAATGAATAATTAATATAATAAAATAAACTTATGAAAGGATATATTTCAAACATTGAAAAAGAAACTTTGGAAAATGATAATTTTCGTAAAGTTTTGTACACTGGAAAAAATAGTCAACTAGTTTTAATGTCGCTTCTTCCTAAAGAAGAAATTGGAATGGAAGTTCATTATAATGTAGATCAATTTTTTAGGATTGAATCTGGCCATGGTCGTGCTATTTTAGACGGAGTGGAAACAGAAATTGGCGATGGATCAGCAATTGTTATTCCAGCAGGGACAAACCACAATATTGTTAATGATTCGGATGCTGAAAAAATGAAATTGTATACTATCTATTCTCCGCCAGAACATATTGACGGTGTGGTTCACGCAATTAAAGCGGATGCGATAGCTGATACATCTGATGAATTTGACG
>JAXDCF010000045.1:0-2856 GCA_034678205.1 Patescibacteria group bacterium | reverse complement strand
AGAACTCATAAATGGATTCTCAAAGAACAATACAAAACTGTTATTCCTAAAGAAATTATTGAGAGAAAGAAGAATCCTCTGAAGATCAATCAGATAAGGCAAAACGAAACTGAATACAGGAGAGGATTGATTACCGATTATTTGAATTGGAAAGCTTTAAATGGAAACAAATGATTGATTTTAATGATAGGTTAAAAAGTGGAAAAAAAGCTTGGCCCTGGATTAAAATAAATTGTTCTAAACAAAATGTTCCTGTTCTTCAAATTATTAGAAATGAATGGTATTTAGATCCCCAATGGTCAAATATAAAAAAAGATCTTCATAGATTAGACAAATATCTTGGGGATCAAATTTTAGATAATAGGTTTTTTATAGATTCCAAGATGAATTATATTTCTTGGGAATCTATCCAAGAATTTAAAGGGGATTTTTTTGCTATTTTTGATGATTCTTTTTCTAAAAGAGATATTTTCTTTCCCGAAACTTTAAAAAGGATTTCCCCGAGCAAATTAATCTTTTTGCCTTCTAAAATGAAAGGCTTTTCCTTGGATCAAATACATGCTATTAGGGATTATTCATGGGATGATTTATTAAAACTTATAAAGAATAAGAACATATAATATAAAAAAGTACTATGGACACACCGGCAAAAGATTGGACACACAAGGATGTAAAAATCACAGATATAAGAAAACTCTCGGAATTTTATATCTTTACTATAGATGGAATTTCTGGGGCTCTTTTAGTTAAAAGTAATATTTTTGAGGAAAGACTTAAAACTTATTTCCTTAAGGATGCTAATAGAGTTTCAAGAGAGGAAATTTTAAATGCCAGGTGGAATATGTTTATTACAAAAGGATATTATATTAAAATTCAAAGTAATGGAATGGCTCAGAAATTTGATATGGATCCTTCTAAATACTATGTTTCCTATCTTGAAATCTCAGGTCCATTAGGAACTTTTCAAAGTGTTTGTAAAGAAAAAGATCATAAAATAAATTAAAATGGATAACGAAAAAAGAGCTGCTCAATTTGCAAACGGAATGCAGAGCAACATAAAGATTACTCCGGAAATTATAAAAAATTCAAAAACCATTACATGCGAATGTGGCGGGGTTCTTTTCAGGGAAGAATTATTTTTCAAAGTTCTTTCTCCTTTGATCTCTCCCTCTGGTCAAGAGCAATTAGTTCCTATGCCTGTATTTGTTTGTACAAAATGCGGCAAAGTTCCTAGTGTTTTTGATTCGCAGAATGTTTTACCCGATGAGGTAAAAGCAAAAAAAGAATAATTAAATTTAAACTAAATATCATGAGCGAAAAAGCATTTTACAAAGCAACACTTCAGGTTGAATTTGAAGTAAAAGGAAAAATTAAAAAGAGAAGAGAAGAATACATTGTTGAAGCTATCAGCCCAACAGATGTGGAAGCAAAAATTGCTCAGCATCTAAAAGGAAGTACTGAAGATTCAGAAATCTCTTCGATCGTTCTTACAAAGATTGTTGATATTCTCAGATAAAAAATCTGGAATGGGCCCTCTAATTTTAGTTGGATAAATATAATGATAACCAACTAAAATTAGAGATATGGCTATGGGATTTAACAAATCTAAGTTTAGATTTAGCGAAACCTTCAATAATTCCAACGGAAAAACCTCTGGCTCCGGATTTGTTGGCGTAATTACTGGAATTCTCACATCCGCTTCTTTTGCAGCTGCAATGGTGGGATGGTGGTTAGGAAAACCAGATGTTTTAGAAGTTTTTGAAAAAATTCTTCAATTAGGATTACTATCAGCAGCATTATTAGGAGTTAGAAAGATTAGTGGAGCAATTATGTCAGGAAAGGGAACAACATCAGTTGAGGGTTCATCGGAGGAATCTGATAAACAAGTAGGATAATGCCTTACGAATACGACTTTGATAATTTACAAATGGTCCGCGAAATGGAGGTACATCCCAAGGGATGGGTTGAACCTCTTTTTGTGGAATATGGCATGGGGGTACAAGTATCAACTCCCTCATATTTTTGGAGGGTTAAAGGAACAAAACACACTTTTGTTATTCCTGTTTTAAGAATGAACTTTTTAAGCTCGGGGGACTATAAAAAGCATTTTGAAGAATCGCTAGAAGGATTCAGATTAGAATATCTTGAATGGAAAAATGAAAAGTTTTATACCCCATGGATGAAAGAATATCAAGAAGATTTTAGGAGATTTATTTCAGAATGATGTACAATGTTTATATAACTACTAATAAAATTAATAATAGATTTTATATAGGAACTCATGTTTCCGAAAACCCATTAGATGCTTATTTGGGAAGTGGCAAATTACTTATAAAGGCTATTAAAAAATATGGAAAAGAAAATTTTAATAAATCCATATTAGGCGAATTTGAAAATCATTTAGAAGCTCATTACTGGGAAGGATTTTATATCAAGTTATTCAAATCATTCTTAAGAGAAATAGGATATAACATAAGTCCTACAGGAGGAACTAAATATGGGGGAAAGATGTCAATAGAAAGTAGAGAAAAAATTTCTAAGGCTATGGAAGGGATTATTCCCTGGAATAAAAATAAAAAAACGGGTGCCCGATCTGAAAAAACTAAAGAAAAAATAAAAAATACTTTAACCGGTATGAAATATCCCGAAACTCGAAGGATAAACATTAGTAATGGATTAAAAAAATGGAACAAAGAATTCAATGGTGGAAAAAAATTTTAGATCATTTTCGAAAAAAAGAAAAGCCTTTGAAATCTGAACTCGATTCCATTCCCGAATCCTATGAGGTGAAGGTGAAAGAAGTAAAAATTGAAAAAATTAAACTAAAATAAAAATGGAACAGCCAGTTAGATACTT
>JAXDCF010000044.1:0-2697 GCA_034678205.1 Patescibacteria group bacterium | reverse complement strand
AGACTTATTTTAAAAAATTTTGTGGTTGTCCATTTTTTAGTTGGTCTGAAAAATTTTCTTACTTTTTATAACAAAATATTAGTTTTTTAAATTCGTTTAAAGGGTTTAAATTCAAAATTAGAATAGTAAATTTAATATATATGTGAGAGCAGATTTATTTTTATGACCAAACAAAAACAAACTGCTCTCATTAGGTATTTTGATGTTAAACAATATAAACTTTATGATTGGTTGAACATTAATCTTAAAAAAGATAAATTAATTCCTGAAAAGCACCAAGACCCCTTAGAAAATACTGAAAAATCTAAAATCGTATCTAAAGACCATGATAATATTTATAGTCTGATTAAACCAGTTTGTCCGTATTGTAACTCAAAAAAATATGTTAAACATGGTTTTAACCAAAAATTAATTCTTATTAAAGGAATGGAACCTTTTAAAATCAGATTACAAAGATATAAATGCAAGAACTGTGGCGGATATTATCAAACACAGCTTGATAAAATATTAAAACAAAATTCAACATATAATAATGAAATTAAAGAGTTTACAAGTATTATTAACGCTTTACAACGAATTTCATTGAGAAATATATCGAAAATTATTGAATTAGACTGGAATAAAAAGCTTTCACCCCAATCAATCAAGAATTGGCTATCAAAAACAATCCAAAATAAAAATAACGACACTAAAACACATTATTCGGGATATTATAACTATGATGAACAATACGTTAAAATTAACGGCAAATGGATGTTTAGATTAGCTTTATTCGACGTGAAAAACAATATTTTAGTCAAAGAAAAAATAGAGGAAAAACTAAATCCACAAACTGTTAAAAGCTTTTTAAAGAAAATACAAGATGAAATACCCATAATTGCAATAACAACAGACCACAAACCATATTACAGAAATATAATGGATAAATTAAGAATAAAACACCAACTATGTATATTTCACTTAAAAAAAGAATTAAATATTAAAATAAAAAGGATAAAACGTGAAAATAAACTGAATCAAGAAGAAATCAAACAAATAAATAATATTAAAAACTCAATATTTGAAATAATAGATTCAAAAAACTATAATGAATCAAAAAAAATATTTAACAAACTTAAAAAAGAAATAAAAAACAATTCATCTTCATTTATTAAATTCATAAATAAAAAATTCCTAAAAAACTTCAATAGATATACAAACTATCTAAAAGATAAAAACATCACCAAAACAAGCAATAAAATAGAAAATTACTTTAGAAACACACTTCCCAAAGCAATAAAAAGAATATTCAAAACAAAAAAAGGATTAAAAGAACAAATAACACTACAAAAAGAAAAATGGGAAACCAAACAAAAAATAAAAAACATCAACTAAAAATTAGACAAACCCATAAAAACTTATTTCAGGAATAATATTTTTGTAAAACTACTTTGGGAAATTACTATTTATAAATTAGAATTGTTAAACCTGGAAATAGTCATCAGATATTTAAAATTATTTTTAAGACCCAATTTCCATTTAATTAAAAAAATAGATAAATCTTTCCAGTATCCCATAAAATCCCATATTGGAATAAAAAAAGAGTAGAGGCTTTACCCTACAAATTTAACTAAAATCTTTGGAAAGTTGTATTTCAATGGCTGAAACGTTGGTTGAGGTTCCCTCATTGTTCATAATTTCTTCTGTGCAGATGTCGATACTTCCGATACTCACGTCAGTAATGAATCTGTTTCTGACAATCTCTGCTACATCAACTGCTCGGGAAATGGCTCTTCCCCTGGCTTTTAGTATTACTTCCGGAGTACCGCCGTTCATTTGTGTTACTACAGCCAATACATAGTTCATTACCGGTTTGTTTCCAATGTACACCACATTTTCCTCTGACATTCGCTTAACCTCCATTGATATACTATGATTCTAAACTTTATCTTGGTATTATATATATTTTGTGATGGGAGTTTTTTAAGGAAATTACGGTGTTAAAAACGGTTTTGGCAATAAATATTGCTTTAAACTCCATATTTTTTCAGTAATGATCCTACGACGGAGATCCAATCTAGAAGAAATTCTTGCTAATCCTTTCCTTTAAAATAAGTGAATTTTAGATGTTACTAAGGTTAACCTGGCGGAATACTATCACTAAACCATCAACTTTGCCTTCCATATCTTTAATAACAGTCACACTACCATCTACGGTTAATTTATCCCCTTCTTCTAATTTTAAAACTGTATTTTTAAGATAGGACACTTCACGGGATAGGTCATCTTCCAGGGGGAGTTTGTAACCAACCGGATCAAATATCTCCCGAACATCATGGCCCAAGGCATCTTCTTCCAGCCAGCCAGTTAACTCTTCGGCCATGGAATTCATGAATCGTACCTGGCCATTGAGATCGGTGGCAATTACCCCATCACTGATACTTTTAAGCATGGCCCCCAACCATTTGTCATGTTTGCGGAGTCTTTTCTCCAGCCGGTCCCGGTAGAGAGTTATTTCAATGGTGGTGTTAAGTTCACTCTCTTCAAAGGGTTTGCGCAAAAATCCGTAGGGTTGTTTAAGAATAAATCCAGAAGGCTCAGTTATTTTGGCCCTTTGAACTGTTTTTTCATCAGAATAAGCAGTAAGATAGATGATGGGTATTCCCAGCTTGGAACGTATCTGTTCTGCGGCCTGAATACCATCCATTTCCCCCTCCA
>JAXDCF010000043.1:0-3975 GCA_034678205.1 Patescibacteria group bacterium | reverse complement strand
AAGAAGTAACCAGATTAATTTTTGAAAAGTTTGGTTTTCTACCAAGTAGCCTAATGCTCCAAACCGTAATATTCCGTTTAAAAAAAGACGGTTCCGCTAGCAGAGAAAAATTTAAAGGTGAAAAAGCTTATAAAACCACAGAAAAAGGATTAAAAGAATTAGATAAGGTAAAAGATATTTGTCAATCTTTATTGCAAAAAATATAATTTTTAAGCAACCCTAATTAAGGGTTGTTTTTGTAAAAAATAATAAATAAAATTTTTAAAATATGTTGGACACAAAAAGAAGCTGGTTCAAGGATATAGAAAAAATAGTTGGTAAAATGTTCGGAGTTTTATCCATAACCCCAAATCAATATACACTTTTATCTGGATTGATGGCGGTTATTAGTATGTATTTTATAATTAAAGAATTATTTTGGGTAGCCATAGTTTTCTTTTTAATTGCTTCGTTTTTAGATTTTGTAGATGGGGCAGTAGCGAGAGAAAAAAATATGAGCACTAAAGTTGGCGCTTACCTTGATACTATTTTTGATAGATATGTAGAGGGAATAATTTTATTAGGTCTTCTTTTTATTAATCTGCCATCTATTTTTGGAATATCAGGCCATATTTGGGTTTATTTGGTAATGTTTGGATCAGTAGTAACCACTTATGCTAAAGCAGCAGCCAAAGAAAAAGATTTGGTTAATCAAGAATTAAAGGGTGGGCTATTATCGCGCGCAGAAAGACTAATTCTCATTTTTATCGCTTTAATTTTAGCAGCCATGTATCCAGAATATAATTATACGGTTGTTGTTTTGTTTGTAATCGCAATTTTAGCTAACTTTACTGCTATCCAGCGAGTTTGGTCTGCAATTAGCATAAACAGAAAATAAATTCAAAAAATTAAAAAGCAACCATAGGGTTGCTTTTCGTTTGTAAAAAAAATTACAAATACATCAGATAATGTATATAAATAAACGAGGATATCAATATTGACTAAAATAGTAAATTATTGTATTATTAAAATACGGATATTATTGTTTAAGACAATTAATATCCCGGTAACTTAATTTTATCATATGGAGCGCGATTAGAATGAAAGAATGGCAAATCGGAGGAAAAAAAATCAGAATTGCTATCGTTGGAATTGGCAATTGCTGTTCATCTCTTTATCAAGGGATTAATTATTATAAATTAGTAAAAGACGATAGCCGCACAGTGAATGGGCTAATGCATAACATCATCGGTAATTATTCTATCTCAAGCATTGAGGTTGTTGCCGCCTTTGATGTCGACGTAAGAAAGGTTGGAAAAGATCTTTCTGAGGCGATTTTTGCAAAGCCAAACTGTACTAAAGTTTTCTGTCCTAACATTCCTTTATCAGGAACCATAGTAAAAATGGGACCGATATTGGATGGAGTTTCTTCTCATATGAGTAATTTTCCCGACAAAGACAGAACTTTCGTGGTTTCAGAAGAAGAGCCTGTTGATGTAGCCGCTGAACTAATTCGTTCGAAAGCAGAAATACTTGTTTGTTATCTACCCGTAGGTAGCCAGAAAGCAGTTGAGCATTATGCTGAAGCAGCATTAAAAGCTGGATGTGGTTTCATTAATTGTATGCCGGTTTTCATTGTTTCCGATAATGACTGGGAAGCTAAGTTTAAAAAAGCTAATCTTCCTTGTATTGGTGACGATGTAAAATCTCAGGTGGGAGCAACCATTGTTCATCGAGTTCTTGTCGATCTTTTCGTTAAGAGAGGAATCAAGGTTAAGAAAACTTCTCAACCTAACTGGGGAGGAAATACAGATTTTCTGAATATGCTTTCCGTAGATAGAGTAAAAGCGAAACTTATTTCCAAGAGAGAATCGGTTGAATGCCTTCTTCCCGAAAAACTTTCAAACGATAATTTCTACGCTGGGCCAGCCGGATATATCCCCTCACAAGAAGACAATAAAACAGCATGTATTACTGTGGAGGGTAATCAATTTGGAGATGTTCCAATGAAGATCGAAGCCGATCTTTCAGTGGAAGATTCGCCGAACTCGGCCGGTTGCATTATTGATGCAATTAGGATTTTAAAAATTGCTCTTGATCGAGGAATGAGTGGGGCAATTTTGCCAGCTTGTTCTTATTTTATGAAGCGGCCTCCAGTGCAAATGAACGAAGAGATGGCTCGTGAAAAATTAGAGAGGTTAATTTCTGACAACTGCCGAAATGTCTTAGTTTCTCTCACAAGAATCAAGGACTTCGCTCAGTCCGGAGAAAACTTCTCCGAGGTTTGGACCTCAATTACCAATGACGCTAAGAGGGAAGCGGAAAAAAGAAAGGTTCATCTGGATATTTTATCTCCAGAAGACAAATACAATCACGGCAAAACATCAGTTAGTCTTGTTCATAAGGCTTGCGAGATGCTAAAAAATTACGGTCCCGGATATGAAAAAAATCTTTTTATCCCTTTCTCCGTAACGGAAAAGTATCTCAAGAAAGAGATGATTGATATTCTCAAGGATTATCCAGAAATCAATCTTTATGCCTTAAACGTTCCAGCGGACCAAGAATTCATTTCAATGTTGCCAAATATTCGAGGCTATATTGGAATGGATGAGTTCGCTCTGGGACAGGATCTTTTTCGAGAAATGGTCTCAAGGGCTAATGTTTCGAAGATCGTTATTCCTCGGCATGAAGAGAATCAATATGCTCATGACTTGAGAATTCAAGGAATCTCAAGTCTTGCGCAAAAAGGAGGCATAGAAGTGATTGTTTGCAAGCATACCGATCACGAAATCATGAAGAAAGCGATTACTTCTGGGGGTGCTGGATTTATCACTCTTGGCAATAGGGGGACAGAACAGGTTTTCGCACTGGATATTGATGACATTGTCATTCCAGTTGTGGCCGTTGATTCAAATAAGAAGATTGAAAAATTTTCTATCAACAGCAACAAAAAAATTCTAGCAGTTTTTTCCCAGGAGGGATTATACGGTCAGATTCTTTGCGGAAGCAGAATAATAAGTCCTATGATTATAGCATAGGCAGGAGACACCAAGTTCTCCTTTTTTTGTTGCATAAAAATTAAACATATTGTATTATTTAAAAATAAAAAAGGATTATTCTTTTTCAAAATGAAACTGTATAAAAAAATCCCATATTTATTACAGGGACTATGGTCAACTGGATTTAATATTATTTCCAGGATTTTTCCTTCTTTTTTTGCTAGCGTTGCAAGCGCATCTCAAATAAGTATCATCTATTCTCTTTATTCCTCTGCAAAATTTTTAACTATACCTTGTGGTTGGATTTCTGATACTTTAGGAAAAGGGAAAACATTATTTTATGTTTTTTTGGTTTTACCAATAATCGCTTTATTATTTACAATTTCTGATTCTATTTTCTTTTTTGCATTAATGTATTTTGTAATAGGATTGCTTGGTAATTTTTATTATTCTTCCATCAATAGTCTAGTAACTATTTTTCATGAACAAAAAACAAAAGCTTTATTTAAATTAGAAAGTTTTTATCAATTAGGTGCTTTTATAGGTCCAATAGTAGGTGGGGCATTATTTCTTAAAAATGGAGGCATGCAAATGGCTTTTTATGTTTGGGCAATTCTTGGAATAATTGGTCTTATTTTATCTTATCCGCTCAAAAAGAAAAACATTGATCAAAAACAAGAAGAAAAGCGACCAAGTTTTAAGAAAATTTTAAAAGATTTAGGATCCAATAAATGGAATTTTTTATTTTATATAATCATCGGCTCGTTTTTAACCGGAATTTTTGAATCAGTTATTAGCTTGGCTATTCCACTCTATTTGACTTATATTAATTTTAATATAGCGAATGTTGGATTAGTTATTGGATTTGGTTCTTTAATTAGTATAATTGGATTATTGGGCTTAGGTAAAATTATGGATAGGGCTGGGCATAAAAATTCACTAATCATCACTTCTGGTCTAGTTGCTATTGCTTCTATATTTTTTATATTATCTAAAA
>JAXDCF010000042.1:0-3767 GCA_034678205.1 Patescibacteria group bacterium | reverse complement strand
ATAGGCTCAAAAAAAACAAAAGCTACTGTCAAAGTAAAAAAAGATAAGTCAAATTATTTAAGTTTTAGCCAAAAACAGTTGAAAAAAATAATTGATGCGCGGGTGAATGAGATTTACGATTTGATAGGTAATGAAATTAAAAAAATTGGGAAGCAAGGATCATTACCGGGAGGAATAATTTTAACCGGAGGAGGGGCAAAATTACCAGGAATGGTAGAATTAGCAAAAAAAGAATTTAATTTACCTTGCCGTATTGGATATCCTAAAGGATTTAATGAGCAAATAATGGATCCGGTTTTTTCTACAGTGTGTGGATTGGTGTTGGATGATTTTGAAGAAGATGGAGGATCATCGGAATATAATGAAGAGAAAACTGGAATGGGAAAAATATTTTCAAAGATAGGAAATTTTATTAAAAATTTAGCACCGTAAGATAATAAAAGCTACAGAGATTAAAAATGAATTCAACAAAAATAAAAGTAATTGGAATAGGAGGGGCGGGATGTAATACGATTTTTAGATTGATCTCGGCTGATATAAAAAATGTTGAGCTTATTAGTATTAATACTGACGCACAAGATTTAAAAAAGAAAGACGCGCATTTAAAATTAAGAATTGGAGAAAAAATTACGAGAGGATTGGGCGCAGGAATGAAACCAGAAATCGGCACCTTGGCAGCTAAAGAAAATATTAAAGAAATAGAAGAATTGCTAAAAGAAGCAGATATTCTTTTTTTAACTTCTGGTTTGGGCGGAGGAACTGGTTCTGGTGCGATGCCAATAGTTGCTGAATTAGCAAAAAAGAATGGGATTTTAACCATTGGAATTGTGACTATGCCATTTTCCTTTGAAGGTAAAAAAAGAAAAAAGATAGCTCAAAATAGTTTAGAAGAAATTAAAAGATTTATTGATACAATTGTAGTTATTCCAAACGATAAGTTGATTGAATTAGTTCCAGCTAAAGCTTCGGTGGAAGAGGCTTTTAGTAAATGCGATGAGCTTTTAAAAGAAGCAGTAGAAAGCATTAGTAATGTTATTCTTAACCCAGGAATTTTAAATGTTGATTTTGCTGATATTAAAGAAGTTTTAAGGAAAGGGGGTACTGCTTATTTTGGAATTGGTCGTGGAGAAGGGAAAGACAGAATTTTAAAAGCCATAAATAATGCGATTTATTCGCCCATAAATAATTTTTCTTTGGAAAAAACCAATGGAATTTTATTTAATGTTTCTTCTGGTACAGACAATGTTTATCTTTCCGAAATTAAAAAAATTGCTGAAACTATTAGAAAAAAAATATCATCTGACGCAAAAATAATTTTTGGAACCTGTTTTGATAAAAATTTAAAGAAAGATGAAGTTAGAATTACAATTATTGCAACCAGTTCAGAAAAATAAGGGTAAGTAATCAAAATCATAATGGCAAGAGAAACAAGATAGTAAAAGAATCATTCGTCCCGCCGTAGCCTTTGGCGAAGGGGGACAACCAGTTCAGAAAAATAAGGGTAAGTAATCAAAATCATAATGGCAAGAGAAACAAGATAGTAAAAGAATCATTCGGCCTGACCTTCTTGTCCTGCGCATCTTTAGCGAAACAGGGGGCGAGAGGTGGTGGTTGGGGGCTATTAGTAGCGATAAATAAAAAAATAATAAATAAATAATAAAAATCTGTTCTATTTAATAATTTTACAAAAGTAAATTTATTTAATAGGATAAATAAAATCTTCTTTGAGAGATGTCAAAATTGACAACAATTGCTAGAGGATTAGAATGAATTAATATGATTAATAAAATTTTAAAAGTAGAAAAAAGAAACGGAGACATCGTTGATTTTAATTCTGAAAAAATCGTTAACGCAGTTTTTAAAGCTATTACCGCAACCAAAAAGGGGAATGGTGAAAAAACGAAGAAAATTTCAAATAAAGTGATTGATATTTTGAATAGAAGATTTCGCCAAGGAGAGATTCCGAACGTGGAGCAGATTCAAGACATTGTAGAAGAGGTTTTGATTTTAGAGGGGGAAGTTGAGCCAGCTAAGGCTTATATTCTTTATCGTGAACAAAGAAGAAAAATTAGAGAAGCTCAGTCAATCAGCGAGGCAGCAGTAGATAGGGTAGATGATTATTTAGAAAAAATGGATTGGGAAGTTCAAGAAAATTCCAATATGACTTTTTCTTTGCAAGGATTAAATCATTATGGAGTAAGTTATATTGTTAAGAAATATTGGTTGAACAAAGTTTATCCTAAAGAAGTGAGAGAGGCCAATGAGTCAGGGGATTTTCATTTGCATAATTTAGATACGCTAGCTTGTTATTGTGTGGGTTGGGATCTATATGACCTATTACTTCGCGGATTTGGCGGTGTAATGGGAAAAGTAGAATCAAGCCCACCCAAACATTTTAGATCTGCTTTGGGCCAAATTGTTAATTTTATGTATACATTGCAGGGTGAGGCAGCTGGGGCAGTTTCATTTTCTAATTTTGATACTCTTTTGGCTCCATTCATCAGATACGATAATCTTAGTTATGTTCAAGTAGAACAAGCCATCCAAGAATTTATGTATAATATGGCAGTGCCAACTAGGGTTGGATTTCAGTGTCCATTTACAAATATTACTTTAGATTTAAAACCATCTCCGGTTTTCGCAAATCAACCGGTTATAATTGCTGGAGTTCCACAAAAAGAAACTTATGGTGAATTTAGCGAAGAAATGAAAATGTTAGTTAAAGCTTTTTATACTACTATGATTAGGGGAGATAGAAGTGGCCGACCATTTTCTTTCCCAATTCCAACTATTAATATTACAAAAGATTTTCCATGGGACGATCCTTCTCTGGATTTATTATTTGAAGCTTCGGCAAAATATGGAATAAATTATTTTGCTAATTACATAAATTCGGAAATGAAACCGGAAGATGTTAGATCAATGTGTTGTCGTTTACGTCTTAATTTAGGTGAATTAAGTAATCGTGGTGGTGGCGGATTATTTGGTTCCGGTTCTTTAACTGGTAGTATTGGGGTAGTAACTATTAATTTACCTAGAATTGGTTATCTATCCAAAACCAAAAAAGAATTTTTAGACAGATTAGGTAAAATAATGGATATTGCTAAAGAAAGCTTAGAAATAAAAAGAAAAACCATTGAGGATTTTACTTCTAAGGGATTATATCCATATTCTAGGCATTATTTAGAAAGCGTTAAAAAAGCCAAAGGTCAATATTTTGCTAATCACTTTTCAACTATTGGTTTGTCGGGGATGAATGAGGCATTGCTTAATTTTATTGGCGAAGGGGTTGGATCTAAAAAAGGGAAAACTCTTGCTATAGAAATTATGGATTTTATGAGAGAAAAATTAGTAGGGTACCAAAATGAAACTGGGAGCATCTATAATTTAGAAGCCACACCCGCTGAATCAACTGCTTATCGTTTAGCTCAAAAAGATAGAAAATTATATCCAGATATAATTACAGCTGGAACAAAAAAAGTTCCTTATTATACCAATTCAACTCAATTGCCAGTTAATTTTACAGATGATATTTTTGAAGAACTAAAACTACAAGACGAGATTCAATGTAAATATACGGGTGGTACAGTTGAGCATATTTTTGTTGGAGAAGAAATTAGCGATATCGAAACGGTTAAAAGTTTGGTTAGAAAAGTTTTTGAGAAAAATCATTTGCCCTATATTACGGTTACGCCTACTTTTTCTATTTGTCCAACACATGGATATATTTCCGGCAAACACTTTACTTGTCCTAAGTGTACAATTGA
>JAXDCF010000041.1:0-4140 GCA_034678205.1 Patescibacteria group bacterium | reverse complement strand
GAGAGGGGCAATATTTTGTAATGGGAGACAATAGGGACAATTCTTCTGATTCAAGAGTTTGGGGTTTGTTGCCAAGGAAGAATATTGTTGGTAAAACATTTTATACTTTCTCTATTTTTAACGCCATAATAAAAGATAAAGATATACTATCAACTTATTAATAATATGAGTAAAATAAAATTTCAAACCCCGCAAGGGATGCATGATATTTTGCCAGAGGATGAGCCATATTATGAAGCTGTGCTTGAGGCAGCTAAAAAAGTTTTTGAATTTTATCATTTTAAAAAAATAGACACCCCAATTTTAGAAGTTGCAGAATTATTTTATCGTGGAGTAGGGCAGGAGACAGACATTGCTCAAAAAGAAATGTACACTTTTAAAACCAAAGGAGGAAAAGATATTTTAACTTTAAGGCCAGAAGGAACAGCACCTATAATGAGAGCATATATTCAACACGGATTGCAGTCATTACCACAGCCAGTAAAGTTATGGTATTTTGGTCCATTTTTTAGACACGAACGTCCGCAGGCAGGAAGATATCGCCAATTTTATCAATTTGGAGGAGAAATTATAGGAGAAAAAGATGCTTTAGCAGATGCAGAATTAATTTCAATTAATTACGCAATTTTACAGGATTTAAAATTAGGAAATTTAATTGTTAGAATAAATTCAATTGGTGATGAATCTTGTCGTCCAGAATATAGAAAGTCATTGAATAAATTTTTAAAATCAAAAAAAACAGAATTCTGCCGTGATTGTCAAAAAAGATTAAAAACAAACCCTTTAAGAATTTTAGATTGTAAAAATGAAAAATGCCGAGAGCTTTTAGCAGAAGCTCCTCAAAGTATTGATTTTCTTTGTTCAGAATGTCATACACACTTAAAAGAGGTTTTAGAATATCTAGAAGAAATGAAAATTCCTTATATTCTTGATCCTTATTTGGTTCGTGGGTTAGATTATTATAGTAAGACAGTTTTTGAAATAGAACCTGTTGCCGAAGAGCAAAAAGTACATGGTTCCTTGTCAGGAGGAGGAAGATATGATAATTTAGCAAAGATGTTAGGGAGTAATACAAAGGTGCTTGCTTGTGGTATGGCTGGGGGAGTAGAAAGGATTATTGCCTTAATGAAAGCTACGGATTATAAGCTCAAAGGATATTCTCCTTCTCAGGTCTTTTTAGCTCAAATAAGCCCAGTAGCAAAAAAAAGAAGCTTGGCGATTATGGAAGAGTTAAGGCGTGCGAACATAAAAGTTGCCGAATCTTTTAGTAAAGATTCCTTAAAATCTCAGCTTGGCTTGGCTAGCAAATTAGGCATTGATAATGTTCTTATTATAGGTCAAAAAGAGGCCTTACAAGGAACGGTAATGATGAGAAATATGGAAACAGGTAAACAATCAGAAGTAAAACAAGAAGAAATAGTTAAAGAAATTAAACAAAGATTAAAAGAAAATTAACCCTGTTAAATAAAATTTTAAATAGAGATGTTCTCTATGAGAAGTTTTAAAAATATTAGGGTAAGAATAAAATAAAAAAATAATAAAAATTTAAAATTTACAATTTAAGCAAAGCTTAAATTGTATTTAACAGGGTAAAAATGAAAATTCAAAAACAACAAAAAGAAACTTCCCAATCCTTAGTTTATCGCTTTACTAAAGCTGTTCAAAAAAGCGGAGTTTTGGTTGAGGCCAGAAAAAGAAAATTTACAAAAAGAGTAAAAAGTCGTAATCTTCAACAACGAGCTGCTCTCGTAAGAGAAGGAAAAAAGAAAGAGTTTGCAAAATTAAAAAAAATGGGAAAGTCTTAAGCTTGACCTCGGGATTTCTAAGGGGCATAGTTAGGATTTATCCTTTTAAATATGTCTATTGAAGATATCAAAAAAGATTTAATAGAAGCGCAAAAAGCCAAAGATGAAATTAAGGTTTCGGTTTTGCGAATGGTTTTATCTTCTATTATAAATAAACAAAAAGATAAACGATTATATGTGGGTGCGCTTGAGCCAGATCTTAGCGATGCTGATTTAGACAGAAGAGAGATATTGGATAGCGATGAAATAATCGAAGTATTAGTTTCTGAAGCTAAAAAAAGGAGAGATAGCATTTTTAGTTTTGAGGATGGTGGGCGTCAAGATTTATTAGAGCGAGAACAAAAAGAATTGGAAATTTTAAAAAAATATTTACCTGTAGAATTAACCGATGAAGAGATAAGAAAAATAGTTAAAGAGGCGATTGCTAAAACGGGTGCTAACGGCGCTAAAGATATTGGTATTTTGATGAAAGAAGTAATTCCACAAACAAAAGGACGCGCAGATGGATATTTAGTGGGTAAAATAGTTAAAGAATTATTGGGAAATTAAGAGAGTTTGTGTTATTAGGTAAAAACTAGAAAAATACAAGTATTATTTATATACGAACATTAATTTCAAATAATAAATTACCCAATATCAAATCAAATTTAGAACTTAAATAATAATTTCCACCCTTAAGGGTGGATTTTTTTAAATATAAAATTTGAAATTTAAATTTTGAATTTGATTGAAAATTTATTATTTGAAATTTGTTATGTTAAACTCAATTTTTTGATAAATTCTTGATATAATCATTGAAGATTGTCAAATTAGACGGAAAAGATTGTAAATTAAGGATAAAAAAGGTTAAAATTATTAAAAAAATTAGACATTTTTCTTGCAGTTTTGTAAACTTGCGTTATTCTTTTAGATTTAGTAAAATAGGAGTACCAAAATGTTAGCAATTAATAACCTCGCAAGCGAGTATAAAAATATTGATGAGAAGTTTTTAATAAAAGTTGCAAAAAAAGTTTTATTAAAAGAAAAAATTAGCGCAAAAAGAAATTTATCGATTGCTTTAGTTGAGGCAAGTGAAATAAAAAAATTAAATAAGATTTATAGAGGAAAAAATAAGGAGACAGATGTGCTTTCATTTGGAAAATTGAAAAATGAACCAGTAAAATTTAAAGATTTTTCAGAACCAGAGATAATAATCTGCCCTAAAGAGGTTTGCGGCAATGCAAAAAAAGAAAAAGAACTATTTAAAAAAGAATTAGCGCGAGTTTTGGTCCATGGGATACTCCATCTGCTTGGTTACGATCATGAGCGAGGAGAAAATTCTGCTAAGAAGATGTTTCAAAAGCAAGAGGAATATTTATCCTTGTTTGATTTTAATTCTAACAAATAAAAAATAATAATTTAAAATGGCAAAAACCCAAATTACTATAGGTATAGACATTGGCACAGCTGTGATCAAAGTTTTAGCCGTTAAAAAAGATTTTGAAACTGGGAAAATTTTAGATGTTATTTTTTTAGATAAAATCAAATCTTCTGGAGTTCAAAAAGGAAGAGTAAGAAATCCTTCAGAGGTTATAAAAAAATTACAAGGGCTTACTGAAAAGATAGAACAAGCACAAGGTTCAAAAAAATTAGGAATTATAGATTATTTTGTTAGTGTTAATGGAAGTAAATTACAATTATTTCCAAGTCGTGGATTAATTTTAGTAGGACGGGCAGACCAAAAAGTTGCGGAAGAAGATATTCAAAGAATTTATCAAAATGCGAGAGCTATGAATTTACAATCTGCTAATAAAGAAATTTTAGAAGTTTTTCCAAGAGAATGGATTTTAGATGGAGAGCGTGATATAAAAAATCCTTTAAATTTACACGGAGCACGTCTTGAGTTAGAGGCTTATCTTTTATCAATTTTTTCTTCTGACCTAGAAAATTTAATTGAATCTATTAATGGATCGGGGATGGAGATTGACGCTGGAGATGTAATTGCTTCGCCCATAGCTGATGCTCGATCTATTTTAACTG
The DNA here is from genome assembly GCA_034678205.1 of Patescibacteria group bacterium. Classification (GTDB taxonomy): domain Bacteria; phylum Patescibacteriota; class Minisyncoccia; order Minisyncoccales; family Minisyncoccaceae; genus UBA6220. Next base: position 316 of record JAXDCF010000041.1, on the reverse strand, counting down.
CTGACCAGAAAGAATTGGGTGTAGCCCTTATAAACATTGGCTCTTCAACTACAAGCGTAAGCGTTTATGAGGATGGCAAGCTTTTAAGTTTAACGGTTTTCCCAGTAGGTTCCGCAAATATTACCAATGATATTGCTATTGGATTTAAAACAGAAATAGAAATAGCAGAAAAAATTAAAAAAGAATACGGGGCTTGTTCTATTAGAGAGCCATCAGGATCTAAAAAAATAGAGATAGATATTTCTTCATTTTCTGAAGTTGAAGAAAATCCAGTTCAAGACATTGAAGATAATTTTTTTGAAACCATTGATATAGG
>JAXDCF010000040.1:0-3836 GCA_034678205.1 Patescibacteria group bacterium | reverse complement strand
TAAAAATAAAATTTTAAAAGACGGAGAAGTGGTTTCTTTAGATTTGGGAATATATTTTCCTTTGAATGTTTTTTAGAAAGAAAAAATAGATCCAAAACAATATCCAAATATAAAGGACGGATTTCATACGGATATGGCAAGGACATATATTGTGGGCGAAGCAGATTTAGAAGTTCAACGCTTAGTTAGGGTAACAAAGAAAGCTCTAAAAAGAGGAGTTAAAAAAGTTAGGCCAGGTATAACTTTTGGGGATATTGGTGAGACAATCCAAAGATATATTGAAAGCCAAAATTTTGGAATCGTTCGGGATTTGTGCGGGCATGGAATTGGAAAAAATCTTCACGAAGATCCGGAAATTCCAAATTATGGAGAAAGGCACGCGGGTGAAAAATTAAAACAAGGAATGGTTTTTTGTTTGGAACCCATGCTGACTATGGGGAGTGGAAAGATTAAGAGAAAAGGAAATGCATTTGTTTCAGAAGATAATTCTTTGGCGGCTCACTTTGAAGATATGATTGCAGTTACTAAAGACGGCGCCATTGTTTTAACTGAAAAATAGTAGTGCTGCGCATGATCTAAAAAATATTTACCCTCAAATATTTATTTGTTCCGCTACATCGGTATCCAACATTTTAATAATTCTCTTTCTGTTTTTATTATTTTTGTTTGAAAAAAAAGAAAATTTGTGCTAATTTATAGATAGTAAATTGGAGAATTATCATGTGGCTAACGGTAGCAGAAGCTAAAGCTTGGCTTTATATGACCAATCCGGAACAAACACCGAAAGAAATCGATCTTGTTGATTTGGCAAACCCTATGACTGGGAAAGGAAGGCCACCAGAACAAAAAATAGAAGAGCAAACTGCTCTTGAAAGAGCAGAGGATGCTAGTAGGAGAACACGAGGTCTATGACCTTTTTCTTTTTGGCAAATTTTTGAAAATAACATATAATAGGATTATGGATAAGGTAATTAAAGAAATAGGGCAATCTATAAAATCCGGTGAAATTGGAGTGATCCCTACGGATACTATTTATGGGATTGTTTGTTCTGCCTTTAATAAGAAGTTAGTTGCCAAAATATACAAAATCAAAAAAAGAAATTTGAGTAAACCAGTAATTATTTTAATCTCTAAATCAAAAGATCTGAATTTATTTGGTGTTAAAATAGATAGAGTTATAGCTAAGAAATATTGGCCAGGCAAAGTGAGTATTATTTTAGATTGTAATAATAAAAAATTTGAATATCTAACTCGTGGTCAAAAAAGCTTGGCTTTTAGGATTCCAAACAATAAATTTTTAACCCAAGTTTTAGAAATAACCGGGCCTATCATTGCGCCAAGTGCAAATTTAGAAGGCCAAAAACCAGCAGAAGATATTGAACAAGCTATGAAATATTTTGGAAAGAAAGTTGATTTTTATGTGGATGTTGGAAAATTAAAATCAAAACCCTCAAAAATAATTTCAATTAAAGATAATAAAGTTAAGGTTATAAGAAAATGACCCCAGTTAAATAGAATTTAAGCAAATGCTTAATTTCTAACCAATTTTACTAAAGTAAAATTATTTAACGGGGTAAATAAATTTATGTATAAATTAGTAATTGTTCGCCACGGCGAGAGCTTGTGGAATAAAGAAAATATTTTTACTGGTTGGACCGATATTGGTTTATCTGATTTTGGTAAGGAGCAGGCAAAACAAGCTGGGATTATACTTAAAAAAGAGGGCTATGTTTTTGATTTAGCTTTTACTTCGGTTTTAAGTCGGGCCATAGAAACATTGAATATTATCTTAAAAGAAATGGTATTAGATATTCCTATTGAAAAATCATGGCAATTAAATGAAAGGCATTATGGAGCCTTGCAAGGAATGAATAAGGATGAAATTAGAAATAAATTTGGTGAAGAAAAATTTAAGCAATGGAGACGAAGTTACGACATCCAGCCCCTTGCTTTAACCAAAGAAGACGAAAGATACCCTGGCAATGATGAAAGATATAATCAATTAGGAGAAATAAATTGGCCCTTAACAGAAAGTTTAAAAGATACTGAAGAAAGAGTGATGCCGTATTGGAATAAAGTAATTAAGCCAAAAATTTTAGATAATCAAAAGATTATTGTTTGTGCGCACGGCAATAGCATCAGAGCATTGGTTAAAAATATAGAAAAAGTGAGCAATGAAGAAATACCTAATGTAGAAATTCCGCTTGGACAGCCACTGGTCTACGAATTTGATGACGATTTTAATTTAGTCAGCAAGTTTTATTTATAGATTTATGTTTTTGTGGTATGAATGGCAGTTAGGGGTGTTGACTGATAAAATTATCGTGCTATAATTTTAACCATGACAGAAAGACAAATCAAAATTTTAAAAGCTTTAATCGAAGAATATATAAAGACAGCGGAGCCAATCAGCTCGGATTTTTTGTCTAAAAAATATGATTTTGGGCTATGTCCATCTGCAATTAGGATTGAGATGCAATTCTTAATCAAATCTGGATTTTTAGAGCAACCCCATACTTCGGCCGGAAGGGTGCCAACAGATAGGGCATATCGTTTCTTTGTTGATGCGTTAGAAAATTATCGTGATAGGGAAAGGCAGGCCGTAGAGCAGGCCCTGAATAGGATTTTAAACAGGCAAACTAAAGATCAATTTAGATTGGCTGGCAATCTGACTAAATTTATGGCAGACAATTCTTCTGCCTTGGCGATTATTCATTTTTTAAATCATGATATTTCTTGGAAAGAGGGATGGGACGAGATTATTAAAGAACCAGAATTTATGGATTTAGAATTTGTTTCTAATATTTTGAATTTTTTGGATAATTTTGAAGAAAAAATAAAAGAATTAAATCCACAGGGGATAGGTATTTATATTGGGCACGAAATACCGATTTCTAAATCTAGGAATTTAAGTTTGGTTTGTTCTATTTGCCCAATTCCCAATAATGAAAAAGCGTTTGTGTCTATTTTGGGGCCAAAAAGAATGGACTATGCTAAAAATATAAATTTAATTCAGTCGGTTAATAAAGCTTTAAGCGATTTAATTTAATAAAATGGATTCAAAAAATAAAAAAGAATCAAAACAAGAAATTAGCCCCGAAGATTTAATTAGCGATTTGAAAGATATTCTTGAGCAAACCAACAAAGAGAAACAGGAATATTTTAGTGGTTGGCAAAGAGAAAAGGCAGATTTTATTAATTATAAAAATAAAGAATTGGAAAGAACGAATTCTTTATTGTTTGCCTCTATTGAAGATTTTTTGATTAAGCTATTACCGATTATTGATAATTTTACGCGTGCGGAAAAAGCGATTACAGAAGATAAAAAGCAGGATCAAAATATTAAAGGGCTTTTAATGATTAAAACCCAACTATGCCAAACTTTAAAGGATTATGGATTAGAACCACTTAATCGGGTAGGAGAGAAATTTGATCCTTATTTTGATGAAATCGTAGAAATAGTAGAAACAAATGAACAGGAACCAGATACAATTATAGAAGAATTAGAAAAAGGTTATTGTTTTAAAGATAAAATAATTAGACCAGCCAAAGTGAAGATAGCTGGCCAAGTCAAAATCCGTAAATAGCTAATTATCACTCTTGACATTAGAGTGCTAATCTAATAAAATAGATCTTATAATAAAAAAATTAAATAACCCGCCTCCGCCTTAATGGGCTATGGCGTGGCAAAGAAATATATGGCAAAAATATTAGGTATAGATTTAGGAACAGCGATTACAAAATCAGCTTCCATAATAAACGGAGAGCCAAAGGCTTTAGAGAATAGAGAAGGTTCTATTTTGACACCTTCAATTGTAGCTTATACTAAGGGCGGA
>JAXDCF010000039.1:0-2958 GCA_034678205.1 Patescibacteria group bacterium | reverse complement strand
GTTAACAAGCTTAATCGCATAAATTTTTCTCATCTTTCTTTCCTCCCACAATATTATATCCTTTTTACACTAACATTATATTACAATTGTGAAGTAATGTCAAGAGAAAAGATAAAAAAATTAATATTTTTTTGCAGAAGTCGCCCAAACAATCAAAATGCTTGTCTAGAATAAATAAAAAAAGAGGGCCGCTAAGCCCCCTTAGTTTCTTCTTCTTGTTTTTTCTCTTGTTCTTGATCTTTTGGTTTAAGATAGCCCGCTTTCCGACAAAAGGCCTTAAACTCGTTAAATACATCCAAACGTTCTAGCAGAGCTGCTCTCTTATCGCCAATAATCATTTTATAACCCAATTCATAGCCCATATAGGCATTGAAGCAAACCAATAGAAAACGCCATATTAAATTAAACCAAGCGTTTGAATCCCATTTATATGAACCGTACAAAAGCAGAGTAAATGCCAAAGTGCAAATCATAGAGAAAGATATTTTGATTAACGATTCGCTAAAGATAATTGATCCAGCGCTAAATTTACCGATTTTATTACTCGAACCTCTTTTTGAAGAAAAAATGATTCGTTTATCGATTTTTCGGTATTTAATGAACAAATAATTATTTGGATTGTAGTTTAATTTTTCTATAAAGTCTAATCTTTCCTGGCGCTCTGCATCCGTCAATGTTCTTTCAGCTATCTTTTCTTCTTCAAGATGTATTGTATAAACCGTAGCTTTTTTCTCATCGATGATTTTTAATCGTTTTCCCTCTTTCTTAATTCGGCGAAGTTTTTTATCTAAACGGTTTATGATTGCATAACACTTAGAAATAACATTTTTCGAATTAGAGTGTTTTTCAAGTTCGCCAGACAATAGATTGATCGTTACTTCTTTTTGCGCTTTGTAAAGGTCGCTTTGGGCCGAGATAATCTCATCGCTTTTGTTGCCCTTATGATTACCATAGAAAATTAAAGCAAAATAAGCAATAAAAATTAGCAGCATTGTTATTACATAATTAGCCCAAAACTCGCTTGTTTTCAATACCGACAAATCAAAATCAGCTGATAAAGCCGAGAGAAAAAAGACTGCTGCAAAATCGGCTAATAGAATTAGTATGACAAAGATTAAAGGCATCAGTTGCCTAACTTCTTTTCTTTCATCACCAACGGATTTTCTATTCATTATGCTCTATTTCCTCTAAGACTTTACGATATTCTTCTTCGGCTCTTTTACGATCCACTTCTTCTTTAGCCTTTAAAAAGATTTCCCATTTATAAATAAACTTGCGATTTATTAAATATTCTAACGCTTCAAAAAATGTTCCGATAGTCATTGAGCCAACGATCATCCACAAATAAAAATCGAAATTAACGAATATCTTTTCTACTAGATAAACAAGACATGCTATTGTGAGTAGTGGTACGATTAGCATTGAACGCTCTAAAAAGATTTTACCAACGCTTGGCTTCATAAGCAGAATTTTCTTATAAAAGAATTTTAGTAATGCAGTAAAATACACTACTCCGATTATTACAACTGAAAGCTGCAACGGATAACGTTTATCGGCATTATTATTAAAAACGCCTTCCAAAAGAATTATAAAAGGCACAATGAAGATAAAAGCGATAGCTATAAAATATAACCATCGCTTTTTAAAATATTCTTTTCTGGTAATCATATTTACCACCTATTTGAAGATACGAGTGTATTGTGGCTCTTCTTCTAGCTCTTCTACGGGAGTTTGAGTGGATAAAGAATCATCTTTCTTTTTTTCATCCTCTTTAAGAACGGTTTTGGCTGCCTCTAAAAGCGGTTCGACAGGAATTTTGACTGTCTGTGCTTGTAGAATTTTGTGGATGGCTTGCTTAGTATCTTCCTTTAAGTTGCTACGGTCAAATGCAAGCCTCATAGCTTCATTTTGCTTGTTTACAAGTTCGGTTAGTTGATCGATGGTTTGTTTTGTCTTTGCTGCTTCTGCTTCTGCAAGTTTCTTATACTCATCAACCAGTTTTAAGGCTTCTGCAACCTCACTCGCTTTAGCTTGAAACTTAATTTTCCATTTTTCGATTTTAGAAGTAATAAGCTTAAATAGAAATGGCGATACAGCAAGCAACAATGAACCGATAGAAGTCATCAAAGCTTGAAACTCATCGCTCGTAAAAAATGCAATAATTTGATTAATAATTTCTGCCATTTATTATTTCCTCCTTATAGGAATTTATCTTTGTCGATTTGATCAGCTAACGCTAAAATAGCTTGGTTTAACGTTTCGACTTTTTGATTTAGAGTTTGAATTATATCTTCATAATTTGCGGCGACAATATTTTCGAGTGTATCGAGATATTCGCCAATCGTCATAATAGACCCATCGTCATTAATTTGGAATGGCAAATCACGAACCTTAACGAATTCAAATGTTTTGTTTTTAGCATCGGTGCAAATTAAAACGCCATTTTCTCTGGCGTTCTCTTTGGCTTTATAGCCCTCAATAATTAATTTGTTTTCTTTTAGAATGTTAGGGTTTGTCATTTCCTCTCCTTAATTCCTTTCTTAATTAATCCAAATCAATTATAATTGATTTGTTTTCTTCATATTCAACCAATAAAACAATATCTCCAATAGAAAATAATTTGTTGCTTTTTATTAAACCTATTTCATTTTTAACCTCAACAGCATAAGTATAACCATCATCTGTATTGCTGCGTTCTTTGATTGTTCCAAGACAAAAATCATATTGTTGCAAAATTTCTTCATCGCTTGTTGTGTTTGCACAACCGACTAAAAATAGCGTAACAGCGCTTAAAAATATAATTAATAATAATTTCTTCATCAGTTTTCCAGCCATTGGTTGACTTAACATCGCTTTTTTCATTGTTCTTTGTTCCTCCTTATGAACAATAATTTTTGTATCCTAGTCGCTATCCAAATTGTGATAGGCTTTTCAATGGTAAAGGGTAGGTATAGAAAG
>JAXDCF010000038.1:0-6602 GCA_034678205.1 Patescibacteria group bacterium | reverse complement strand
TAAGGTAGGCAGGAAATAAGGCCTTCTTTTTGGCGAAAAAGCGCGGGTTTAATATAAATAAGACGTGATTCTAACATTGATCTCAAGGTAGTCTCTACTGTTTCTAAATCTTTTTTATCATCAACATAAACCGTAATATACAATCCAAATTTAAACATTTTTTCTTGCGCTGTTTGTAAGCTATCTCGCAAATCTTCCAAATCTTGAAAAGCTGTTTCTAAAGAAGGATCTCTCACTAATCCCTTTTCTTGTTTTTCTATGATTTCTGATTGCACATTAGTTACGCTTTTTCTTAATTGTTTTAGAATTTCGCCGGTTTCAATTGGGTGGAAGAAAAAAGATAAATCAAAAGGAATGTTCATATTAATAATCGGTGCAATCCAACCCATATTTAGATATCGCGGATAAGAAAAAACAAAATAAGTTTTAGAATATTTTTCTTCAAGATGTAAATAGTTCTGTGCCATTTCAATTGAGGCAGGAGCAATAATGTCCTTAAAATCCATGGCCTCAGTATCAAACATCTTTTTCTCGTTTTCGCCTTTTTTATTTAAAAAATTAATAAATCCCATAATTTTATTAAGTTATAATTTCTGGAGGTAGGTTTGGATAATAACCCAATTCCGCTTGTTTGGGGTGGTGTAAGGACCACAACAATTCCAAAATTTCTTCAGATCCCATGCTGGCTGATTTTAATCCGCATCTACGAAGACCCAAAGAGATATACTCCATTCTTTGCCAAAGTTGGTATTTGCCTTTTTGAAAATGTTCTTCTGTGAGAACAGTTTGTGTTGGGGTTTTGTTCTTTTCTGGAGTAGTTGCTCCAGTAAATTCCAGCAATGGATAATATGGCACAACCACATAAAAACTTTTATTCATTATAGAGCCACTCCCAACTAGCTCTTCTATAAAATTTCGATAATCCGCAGTTTGTATTCTTAATAATTCGTTAGTTTGTTTGCTTTCCAATTCTTTTATTTTATCAATATATCCAGTAATGTTAACTTTTCGTGAGCTTACAAGGATTTGGCAAGAAAAATCAAGGGAATTAAGAAAGTTTTGAAAATTAAAAATAATAGCCGACTGTTCTTCTTCTGACTTCAGGGCAAAATTAATAGACGAGACGAGTAAAATACCTTTCATGGACTGGTCATTCATTAGCATTACACCTTCTCTTATTTGTTTTATGGGTATGAATTGTTGTGAGGGCTGGGGCATATTTATTTTTCAAAATCAATTTTTTTAATTAATTGGTCCATTTTCCCCGACTGTTTTATTTTTAAAGGAGAGGATTCTGATGTATCCTTTTTTTCTTCGGTTGGTTTTTTGGTTGAAGAAAGAAAGACCGGAGATTGTTTTCTTTTCCAAATAAAAAATTTTGAATTAATCGTGTAGTTGGCAAAATTTTTACCTGCCGCTGGAATAGTTAGTCCTTCTATTTTTACAAAAGCTAAAGCAATAGCGCTTCCTAAGAGCAACCCGCAAATCATTATAAAAAGAGAGAAATTTGTCTTACCAATAGAAAAGTTTAGAAAAAAACAAATTAAAGCAGCTCCGCCAAGGTAAATAGCTTGATTTAAAGTGAGTGGCCCCATTATTTTGGGGTCGTGTTCAATAAATTGTGGAACTCTAAAATCCATAAAAATTAAAATTAAAAAAATTAAATTGTTGGTTCTCGATAGGGATCAATTTTTTCAGACCTTATGGGGGTTGGCGTTGGCTTTTCAAGCGGATCAACTTTTTTTGGCTCTGGGGTTGTAGTTGGTTTGATTGGGTTAGTTGGAGGGACTGGGCTTTGAGGTGGTGGCGAAGCCTTAGCCGCTTCCCTATTTTCTAATTTTGGCTCTATATTTTTTTCTTCTATTGGTTTCGAAATTTGGGGCGGTGGAGTATTTTGTTCAATATTTTTTAATTCTAAACTTTCTTTTATTTTTGGAATTGATTCGGACTGTTTTGTTTTTGGCAAATCAACCAAGCTTATGACAGGGGTTTTAGGAGGTTCAGGTTTTTTAAAATTTAAAGGACTTACGGTTGGCTTTTTTTCAATTAAGTAAGAGGCCAAAGATTTTATTGGTGGAAATTTAATTAAATCTTTTTCGCTTAATTTATGCTCTATATTTGGTTCCTCTGGTGGGTTTTTTTCTAAAACGTTCGGTTCTTTTATTTTTGTTGTTTCTGGTTTTGATGCGAAAGTAATTTTTTTGTCTTCTATTTGAGAAATATGACGATATCCTGGTTTTTGCTCTTCTAATCTTGAGAGAGCCAATCGCAAATGTTTAAAAATATTAAGATCAATTTGCTCAGTTATTTTATTAGCCAACGATTCGTTGACATTTAGTTCCAATTCTAAAGTAATGCCAAAATCATTAAGTGGTAGAAGGCCCATTAATACCCTACCTGTATATTTGGCAACAATTGATGATTGCTCTTCTTCTAATCCAAGATTGCTACAGATATTATAAATTATCTGATTGTTTTTTTCATCAAAAATGGCTTCTTTTAATTCTTCGGGTAGGGTTTTGTAAACATTCCAAAAAAATTCTTTGGTATACTCTTCCATATATACAACATTTTATCACAAATGATTTTTAAAGGCAACAGAAATTAAATAATTTTAATAGAGATTTTTATAAATTAATTAAGGGGAATAAAAAATTGACAACAAGTGTGATTTATGAGATAAAATAATTGGTTCACATGAACATTAAAAAATCAGTATTGTTGTTTGTGATTGTGGCTGCTATGGCCATTATTGCACTGGGGTTTGTCCAAGGAGGATTTCAGCCCACTTTCGTAAAGAATGAAACAAGTGGATATGAGGCAAGTGCTTCAGAGGTTCAATCAGAACTTCAAATAGAGCCGGCCCCTTCGGTTGTAGTAACACCATCGGTGGAACAATCAACAGCTTTGGCGACATCTTCGCCAACGCCAGAACCGCCGACAGTGGTTGAGACAATTATTACCACAGCGCCCACTACATTACCAACACCTGAGCAGACGGTGGTGGTGCAGACAACCGTACCAACACCTAATCCAACTACAGTGCCCATTAAGTCACCAGAGAAGAAAGATCTTAAAATGTCTATTATTGGGGACGAAGTTCTTCCAAACCCCGATTATCCGGGGAAATACATTCATAAGATCACTCTTGGAACAGATGTTGGATTTAATGGAGGAAAAGTCAATCTCCGTTACGAATATAACGGAGAAGAGTTTTCTACCACTCTTTCTGTTCCGGAAAAGGTTCTGCCAGGCGGGACCTATCAGGCGAAAGTTCCTGTTGGGACTATTGCTGACAGTATCGATGCCCCATTGGGAGGAACAATACTTAGCGAAAGAGAAGCTAAGTAAGTAGCTTGTATAAGCAAGTAGCTTGTATAATAATATATACAAGCCTTTTTTAAATAAATTTTTGTATTTTAAGGGATTATTATCTCTTTCTTTTTTGCGCTACAAAAACCTTGACAATAAATAAAAAGTAGTTTATAATTATAATAATCCCCTATTCTATTTGGGGGCGCAAAGTGGTTTGGAGTTGCGCCGTCTAAAGATTAGGAGAAGCAATTTTACAATTTACAAAAGGTGATTTAGAAATGACTAACATAAAAATTGGTGCCTATGGCTGTTGTATAGCAAGGAGAACAAAAATTTTCTGTGGAGGGATTTGAAATGGTAGAAGAAAAAACAAAAAGCGAAGCCGTATCTTTTGGTATCGGGCTTTTGGTGGTTATCATTGCCGAAGCCATCATAGGGATTTTGTCCCCTGATGGAATTTTAGGAATAATTGTATTCCTCGGGTTGAGCCCGCTTATTATTTTCTTGGTTTGGTATTTCTACTGGGTACCCAGAAATATTTTCGGAACTTTTCCTGATTCTGGGTTTGACACTCCATTAGAAAAAGGCAAAACCCTTGTGGGGCAAGTGACTGCTTGCTCTAATCATGATGTTGATCCGTTTGATGGAACGCTAAAAAAGAAAACACAGATACCAAACTATTCTCCGCGATTTAATATCGCAGGAGCTGTGCCATTTTGGTGGCCTATTGTTAAAGTAAGGCCAACAAAGCTTAAATATGGCAAGAATATTCCTATAAAAACAGGAGAGCCGTTGGAGAAGAGTGTTGAAATCAAAGAAACCATTGTTAACAAAGTTTCTTTGAAATGGTACCCGTTTGGTATTCTGACAGATTGGGTTGAAATCTCTGGGAATGCCAGAGCTAGGGCCAGGATTACTTGGGTTGGCCGTCTTCTTAATTACGAAGATGCTAACATTAACAATACGAACGTGATAATGACAATTTCCAATGAGATTATTAATCAATTCCGAAAATTTTCTGCTGATATGGAATTTAATGATCTCAAGAAAATTCGCGATAACGACCAAGGATCTTTTCAAGAAATGCTTAATTTTATTCAGGGTTTGGCTCGGATATATGGGATGGAAATTAAGACAATTATGATGACAGACATAGAGCTTCACCCAGAAGATCAAGCTGCTTTTAGGAAACAGCTTCAGGCCCAGAAAGATGCTGAAGCGAGAATAACTTCGGCCAAAGCAGAAAGCGATGTTTTAAAAATTATGGGGCTTGGGAAGCAAGAAGCTCGTGCCCTTGAGACAATGGGAGCGGTGACGCATCAAATTTCATTGATTTGTGGAATTACACCTGAACAAGTTCCGGCTATGATGAATGACCCAGAATTTAGAAAACTTCACTACGAAGAAATGAAAGCAGCCTTCCGTTTTGTAGAGCAAACAGTTTCTGCTGACGCAGGGGCACTTATTCATTTCTTAACCAGTGGAGCGCAATCAACAGGGGGCTCTGGAACAAATTTTGGAGGGCTCAATAGCGAAGCAATCGCTTATGTTGTGGGCTTGATCAAGGCGTTGAATATGCCAGCGGTTAATCAACCCATAGGATCCAAAAAGGCGAACCGACAGAAAAAAATGTCGGGCGCAGATGATTCTGAAGAGCTAGGGCCAGAGCCAGGCTCGCCAGAATATTTTGACTGGCTAGAAAAACAGGCAGAGGGTGATTAATTAATATAAAAAATCACCCTTGTTTTTTTATTGTAATTCTTGGCTTAATCCCCCTTTTGGTTGTGATAGAGATATGATTGATGATGAATTTTCTTCTGTTTCAAAAATTTCTTTTTCAAAATCTTCTCTTATGAATTCATTAACGCGGTCTTCGTTAATTTTTTTATTGTTAGTTATTTCTTGAGCAATATTTGTAGCTATTTCATCAGGAACTCCTAAATCCTCTTTTATTATTATAGGCAGATCTTCGTAATTAATTTCTTGATTAATTAATTCTTCTACTATATCAAGAAGTTTTTCAGAGGGAAGCAAATCCCAAAGCGACAGATTATTTTCTAAATATTCATTTATTTTTTTACTAAACAAAAATTTAGTAGAAACTTTTTCTTCGGAAGAAGCATTTTTATCAAAATGGGAAGCAAATTCTGGATCATCTTCTAATAAAAAATCTTCTAAGCCGTATTTATCAATAAGGTCTTCAACAAACAAATAAGAAGTGAAAGATAAAATTTTTTCCATTTTTTATTTTATTATGGGCGGCGTGTTCGGATTCTTCTCCCAGCTGTTCTTAGTCTTCCGCCAGGAGCTGGAGTTGGGGTTGTTGTTCCCCTTCCGCCTGGTCTTAAATAAGGCCTCATTTTATTTTTTATTAAGGCACTACTAGCGCACCAATCTGCGTATTCTTTTTGGGCGTCGAACTTTTCTTGAGGAGAAAGATTGGGGTTGTTTGCTTTATTTCTAAGATCATTAGCATGTCCTCTAAAGCTTCTTATAGTTGATGGATCCTTTACTGTTTTATATAAACTATCGATTATTTCACCAGAACCATCTTTAATAACTTTATCTAATTGATTTGATCTTAAAGAAGATATAAATTTTGGATCAGTATAAGCTTCGGCAGATACATCGTCTATTAAATCTTTTGATGACATTTTTCCAATTTCATCTTTTAATGTAATATTAAGAGTTCTTTCCCATTCTGGATTTTGTCCTGCTAGGCTTTTATTTTTGTATTTAGAATCTAGGACTGCTTTTGTTTTAATTCGTTTATATTCTTTTGATCCGTCGTCGTTTCTTAAAATCATATTCATTCTTCGAGTGTATTCTGCTTCGGTGCCAGCATCTTCTAAATATTTTTTAGTATCTTTTTTAATATAACCCTCTTCATAAGCTAATCTTTGTTGAGTAGTAAAGCGATCTTTATATTTTCTATAATCTTCAATAGAAAGAGCGTGTTCGGAAACATATTTTTCAGCATCTTTTTGCGCTTTTGTTTTGTCTGTTGCAAAAGTAGGAGAAACAAGCTTGCCCGTTACCCTATTTTGAGCAATCCTTTCTTTTTGCCTTTGCTTCCAATCTATAACTGCTACGCGTCCTTTCTCTCTTCCCTCTTTTGAAATATCTCCACCCGCAATTCCTCCTACTGTTCCAACCACACCTTCTCTTGTCCATGTGCCTAATGCTTTAGCTCTTCCTGCGACGTAGCCGGTGGCAGCACCAGCCACAGCTCCGCCAGTAGCAGCCCAAGTTTTATTAGCCACTCCTTTTATTCTACTTCCCATAGA
>JAXDCF010000037.1:0-2927 GCA_034678205.1 Patescibacteria group bacterium | reverse complement strand
AAGAAAGTCAAGGATTTCTTTTTTGTTATTTGTGAGCCATTCAATAATTTCTCCTAATCCGACACATTCTGAACCAGCGTATAATCTATGCTTATCGTAGTACCAATACCAATCTCCAAAAGCTTGTCGAAGCTCGTGTTGTAAAGCTTCTTTTTCTGTGTTAAAACACGCGCCGTCTTCTGTTTGAAATTTAGTAATTTGTTTAATCATGTTTTTTATTTCAATCTTTGAGAATACAAATTAACTACGTTTTGTCAACATTTTCCTCAACGCATTTTTGCAACCTCTTCGCCGCGCCTTTCATACAAATCAAATCTTGCTCTAATTGGTCCGCGTACATTCTATCTTTTCTTGAAACACTTCCAAATTCCCGAAGGTGTTCCGCTAAACCCTCTTTCCCTAATTCAATTCCGATATTCAAACCGGAAATCGTAGCGCGGATGTCATCAATGGGAATCACCAAAGTTTTTGCGCTTTTGGTTATTTTCCATTTTTTTATTCTCCTTTGTATTGCCAAAGATATGCGTTACAGCGTGCGTGAACAGCGCCTATCGTTTTCCCTGTTTCGTGACTATGGTGAAGGTGTACGGGATATTTGAAGAAATTCTCAGGAAATAAATCTTCGTCTATCCAAACTGTTTTTATCAACTCTTTTGGCTCGCCGGAAAGCGGTTTTTTGCAATAACAACACAAACCTTTTTGTTTTTCAACGTATTGCTCACGAACCATTTTACGTTCCTGCCATGTAAGCATATTGTAATTTGCGGGTAATTTGAACCTCCGCTAAGTTAAAGACTTAGCGGATTCTCGGCTCACCGAGCAACATTTTAAATCTTTTTTAGAGATTTTGTCACTCTCCCCGAGCGTAATTTCGGGCAGTTCCTGCCCTACAAAGTTTTGTTTTAATGTAGCGAATTTTACAATGTTTTTTGCAGCAAGTAAATCTCTATCGTGGGTTAATCCGCAAGAACAAGTCCATGTTCTGTCGGATAATTTAAGATTTTGATTTACTTTTCCGCAGGTACACATTTTAGAAGAAGGATCGAATCTTCCAATTTTGATAATGGAATGACCCCTCCAATCCGCTTTGTAACTAAGAAAATTAACAAATTGACTCCACCCGCAAGCAGATATTGCCTTCGCTAATTTCCTGTTTTTTACCATATTCTTTACAGCAAGGTCTTCGATACAAATGACTTGGTTCTCGTCAACGATCCTTCTGCTTAGTTTATGATGAAAGTCTTTTCTTTGATTTGCGATTTTTTCATGGATAATCGCAACTTTTTTCCTTTGTTTATCTCTACGTTTCGAGCCCTTCTTTCTCCTAGACATTATTCTTTGTTGTCTAGCAAGGCGTTTCGCTTTTTTAGAAAGGTGCTTTGGATTGTCTATTTTCTCTCCATTTGAGAGCGTAGCGAAATTTTTAATTCCCAAGTCTATTCCAATAGCTTTTGAAAAATCTAAAGGAAGTTTTTTTGGAATCTGTTCTCCGTTATCTGTTAAAATTGAAATGAAATATTTACCAGTAGAGGTTTTTGAAACGGTGCAGGTTTTAATATCTCCAATTATTTTTTTAGAAAGAACTACTTTAATTCCCTTTTTGAATTTTGGAATGTAAACTCTATTATTTTCTATTCTTGTTGATTGAACAACTTGAAACGATTGAACGGAAGAATTTTTAGATTTGAAATTGGGATATTTAGCAGTTTTCTTGAAAAACTTTGAAAAAGCTGATTCAAGATTAACTAAGGAAGCTTGTAAAGACAGCGAATTAACTTCTCTTAGAAAACCTTTCTCTTTCTTCAATTCTGGTATTTTGCCTTGAATTTCATACCGTGAAATCGACTTCCCAGTTTCCTGATACGTTTTGTTTTTTAGCTCAAGTCCAAAATTGTAAATTAGCCGACAACAACCAAAATGTTTATCCAAAAGAACTTTCTGTTCTTTTGTTGGGTATAAACGGAATTTAGTTGCCTTGAACATTGATAAGAATATATTTCTTAGATGAATTTACACTATTTTTCTAAGAATCATTCAAAATTTTTAATAAAATATCACATTATTTTAGTTGTTAAGTATAGGAAAAACCTACTTAACAAAAGTTTGAAACATATTTTATCCGATTACTTTAATCAAAAATTAGGAGATTTTTCAGTAGATTTTATTGGGTTCGACGAAAATCATTTACATATAATGATTAATTCGGTTCCGAAACTCTCTCCGCTTCAAATTGTCAGAAAAATTAAGCAAGAAACAACTATTTTAATTTGGAAGAAAACAAATCTTTATTCAGAATTTTGGAAAGAAAAAACTTTTTGGACGGACGGCTATTTTGTATGTTCTTGCGGAGAAGTTTCTTCTGAAATAATTGCGAGATACATCCAAAATCAGGGCGGAAATTCAGCCCCTAGGCTAAAGACCTAGGGGATTTCTTTCCGTCACTTTTTAAATTTAATTTCTTCCATATTAAAAATACACAATCACGGTATTTTTCTTTTGCGCTTTAGCTAAGGCGAGAGAATTTCCCGTTCCTTTACTAACCCCGTCCCAAAACGCCAAAATGTGAGTCGCGTTATCAATAATTGTTTTGTTCCTGATAAAACCGGCGCGTTTTCCATATTTCTCCCATTCAGGAAGATGTTCAACCACCTTAATTCCCCATTCGCAACCCCATTGCGCGCCTAAACTATCAGCACCTACCGCGCCGCCGCTAACAATTTCTGTGAATCGCGGGATATAACCATCTGTCGTGGCATCGCAGAAAAATTGTTTAATCGCCAAATCTAACGCGGCGTAATCAGTGAAAGTACGGCTACCTATAATTGCGAGTTTCATTTTGTTATTCCCTACTTCCCACTTTGAATCCCGCGAAAATTAAAAATGCGCCAAAACCAATCCGCCAATCAACGTAGGTTAGCGTGAATAGT
>JAXDCF010000036.1:0-4717 GCA_034678205.1 Patescibacteria group bacterium | reverse complement strand
GTTCCAAGGCTTACGGGTTGTCGGTTCGCTGCCTCAAGAACTGATTCTTCCTGACTACCCGTGTAAAAAATTTTGTAAACAAAATTTTTTACACGGGTTTACCCGGGAAATGTAATTTAAGCCAAGCTTAAATTACATTTAACCGGGTAAATTTGTCTATTTATGTTTGGGTCTATCCGACATCCGCGAAGCGGTGGCGGATACAAACCCAAACATTAAGATATTATTAGCAAGCAGAATAAACTATGAATAAACCATGAGCACATATAGTTCTTTGTCTGTATACAAAGCCAGCTACGATCTTTTGTTGCAATTGATTGTTTCCACTGGAAATTTAAAACGTGAGTATAAGTTTACGATTGGGGAGGATCTGAAAAAGGAAGGAATGGAAATGGTCAAAAATATCTATCGTGCTAATAGCAGTGTAGCAAAAAAGCAGTTGATTCAATCAGCGAGGGAAAATATAGAAATGATCCGTTTGAATCTAAGGATTTTGCAAGACCTCAAACAAATAAATTTGGAAAAATTTGTTTTTCTCAACCAAAGAATTGAAATTGTTTCCAAGCAGTTTATTGCTTGGCAAAAATCGCAAAAATAATCAATCAGGCCAGAGTTGTTTTCTGCTACGGCGAGAACAAGAGTGCCTTTACCAGTTCAATAATCTTCTCGCTAATAGCGAGGTATCTAATTTCTATTTTTTGTTTTAAAAAATAGAAAGAATTAAATGATTATTTTTGCGAGTATGGGGCCGTGCAGACGTTTCCCTGGCTATCGGAATATCAATGGGTCTTTCAACAATCGCACGACGAACACGAACTTGTGGTCTTCCTCTCCCTCCAGCGGTTCAGCTTGGAATCATAATCTGAACTCCACCTATGCTACGGTTAACCGGAACACAAATTCCAAGGCTTACGGGTTTTCGGTTCGCTGCCTCAAGAACTGGTTTGTAACTCGGGGGGACAATCTTATGGATTGTCCCCGAAGTTATTTAAAATATATTAGAATGGATAGAACTGATAATAATAAAATTTTGTGCGATTTATTCCGTGCTTATTACGATGCTCGCAAGAAGAAAAGATTTAGTTTTAGTGCACTGTCTTTTGAAAAAAACTACGAAACCAATCTTTTCAAATTATACGAAGAAATTTTAAATGGAAAATATGTTATCAGTCCGAGCGTTTGCTTTGTTTCTTTTAAACCCCTTCAGCGAGAAATTTTTGCCGCGGATTTTAGAGACCGGATCGTTCACCACTTTATCTATAATTATATCAGCCCTATTTTTGAACGTTTGTTTATCAATGATACTTATAGTTGCCGATTTGGCAAAGGAACCTCCGGGGGCGTTAAACGTTTAGATCATTTTATCCGAAGCTGTTCTAATAATTACAAAAAAGATTGCTATATTCTCAAGCTTGATATTCGGGGATATTTTATGAATATAGATCATTCTATCTTGTATCAGAAAGTTGAAGTAACCTTGAATCGCTATCGCAAGAGAGAAAATTTTGATATTGATTTAATTTTAAAACTTGTCCAACAAATTATTTTTCATGATCACAAAAAGGGGTGTTATCAAAAAGGCAAGCCAGAGGATTGGGTGGGTTTGCCAAAAAATAAAAGTTTGTTTTTCGCGAAAACAAACAAAGGATTGCCTATTGGCAATTTGACTTCGCAATTATTCGGAAATGTTTATCTTAATGAGTTTGATCATTTCATAAAATACGAACTGGGTTGTAATTATTATGGACGCTATGTAGATGATATTATAATTGTTGATCAAAACAAAGCATATCTTAAATCCATTGTTCCGCTTATTAATGATTATCTAAAAAATGAATTACTTTTAGAAATTCACCCCAAAAAAATATATCTTCAGCATTATGCTAAGGGCGTTAAATTTTTGGGTGCATTTTTAAAGCCCTATCGTATTTATATCGGCAATCAAACTAAGGGTAATTTTTATAAAAGAATACAATATTGGAATAACTTTTTAGCTACGAAAGATTTTAATTTTTTTAAAGACGACTTAAGCTCATTTTTATTTAGTATAAATTCGTATCTGGGGATTATGGGACAATACAAGACCTATCGGCTTCGTAAAAAAATATTAACTCAAACCTTATCGGATGAATTTTTAAATTATGTGCATTTTTCGGATAATTATGGTAAAATTATTATAAACTATAAAGAAAAATAAGCTAAAAAAAATAGGCATTCCTACACAAATGAATTTTTGTTTAATAACCTATGGGTGTAAGCTGAATTATAGCGATTCGGAAATAATGAGAAGCTTGTTATTGTCCGCTGGATTTAAAGAGTCTGACGAAAATCAGGCTGATTTTATCATTATTAATACTTGCGCAGTAGTAGAAAAGACAGAAAGAAAAATTTTAAAACAAGCTAATTTATTTAAAAAAACTGGTCAAAAAATTATTTTAACGGGGTGCTTATCGGCGATAGTGCAAAAAGAATGTTCGGGATTAGCTGATGCAATCTTAGGGGTTAAAAATATTGATTTAATTATTCAGGCAGTTGAAGAAATATCAAAAGGTAATCAATTTATATTACTTGATAATAAAAATATAGATAAGGCGAAGTTTTTAAAACAAGACACTCAAACTCTGCAAAATATTTCTGCTATTACGGCTATTTCAGAAGGGTGTTTAGGAAATTGTAGTTATTGTGCCACTAAAATTGCGAGAGGCAAGTTAAATTCTTTTTCAATTAAAAACATTATTAAAGAAATTAATCTTAAATTAAAGTTAGGATTTAAAGAGATTCAATTAACTTCTCAGGATTTGGCTATTTTTGGATTGGACACTAAACAGCATAAATTGTTATTACCGCAGCTCTTAAAAGAGATTGAAGGATTAGATTATGATTTTAGAATAAAATTAGGAATGATGAATCCAGGGCATACAAAAATAATTTTTAAGGATTTATTAAAAATATTAGAGTCAGATAAATTTTATAAATTTTTGCATATTCCGTTACAATCTGGTAGTGATGCGGTTTTAAAAGCAATGAATCGGGGATATAATGTAAATAATTTTATTTTACTCACAGAACAATTTAAGCAAAAATTTCCTAATGGAATATTGGCAACTGATATTATTGTGGGGCATCCGCTTGAAACAGAAGAAGATTTTAAAAAGACAGTGGAGATAATTAAAAAAATTCAGCCCGAAGTATTGCACATTTTTAAATTTTCTAAAAGAAGGGGCACGGCGGATTATTTATTAAAAGATTTTCCTGACAGGATTAAGAAAGATAGATCCAGAATTTTGCAAAATATTTTTGAAGTTTATAATTTAAAAAGAAATAAAAAATTTTTAAAAACCAAACAGAAAGTTTTGATTGTTGAAAAAAAATCTAAAAATTGGCTCGCCAGAACTAAAGATGGCAGGGCAGTGATTTTAAAAAACGGAAAATTAGGAGAAATTAGAGAGGTAAAAATCGTTGATTGTAGGTGGAATTACCTTATCGGCGAAATATAATTTTTTTAGATAAATTTTAAAGAGTTGAAAAGTTAAGCATATAGATATTACTATTCTAAATTTTCAATTTCTAATTTCTAATTTCTAAACAATTTTCAATAATTCAATTAATTAATAAAATATAAAAATATTCACTCGCAAGTAATCGTTTAAAAAATTAAAACATTTAAGAATTATAAATTGTTTGAAAATTTAAAATTGAAAATTAGAAATTATTTCTAGCGGTTTTATTATTTTTAATCCATATCCCATACCCCATAGCCCATATCCCATAGCCCCAACTAGGGGTGGTTGGCAAAAAACAAACACTTGTGGTATTATTATTTTATAAGATAAATCATGAAGTTTTTTACTAAAAATATTGTTTGTTCTATTTTAATCGGAATAGCTTTTTTGAGTGGTTTTTATTTAAATGATTATCTTGTTAAAAGTGAATCACTCACTTTGCAAGCAGCTTTTGAGGGAATGGATTTGGGATTAATGAAGCGGGTTTTAGATCTTACAACTGATAAATACGTTGATGCAGATAAAATAGACAGGCAAAAAATAACTTATGGTGCGATTTCTGGAATGATTAATGCTATTGGCGATCCTTATACTGTATTTTTTAATCCAGATGATACAAAGTCATTTTTTGATGATATGGCTGGAAAATTTAGTGGGATTGGCGTGCAAATTGATGAAAAAGATGGAGAGATAAAAGTTGTAGCACCAATTAAGGGTACCCCAGCCGACCGCGCCGGAATTTTAGCTGGAGATACTATTTTTGAAGTTGATAAGAACCCAGTGTCAGGGATTACTATTGATAAGGTAGTGAGTATGATTAAAGGGGCAAAGGGAACAAAAGTAACTATTGGAATATTACGAGGTAAGAATAATCAAGTTAAGACCTTTGAAATTATAAGAGATGAAATAGTGATGCCCTCAATCGATTTATCTATTAAAGAGACAAGTCAAGGAAAAAAGGTTGGCGTATTAACAATTTATCATTTTTCTAATAGTTCTGCCCAGGATTTTAATAAAATCGCTAATGAGATGTTGGCTCAAAAAGTTGATGGTATTGTTTTAGATTTAAGAAATAATCCAGGAGGATTATTAGATCAAGCAGATAGTATCGCAGGTTGGTTTTTAAAAACAGAAGAAATAATTTTAGTTGAAACAGATAAATACGGAGAAAAAAAGATTCATCAATCAGAAGGGACAGCTCTTTTAGAAAATAT
>JAXDCF010000035.1:0-5868 GCA_034678205.1 Patescibacteria group bacterium | reverse complement strand
CTATCTCATTCATATTCGCATTATAGCAAATAAAAATAAAAACGCAAAATATTTAAGAGCGAATATCTAATTATTTATATGTTTTTTCGTTTCTTAATTTAATACTATCAATAATTACCACCTTGTCTTCAAAATGATATATTATCCTAAACCTACCAGATTTTAATCTATAAAAATCAGAATTGACTACTTTTACGATATCTAAACCTTTAATTTCTCCATTAATAATCTTTCGTGATAATTCTCTTATCTTTTCATTATCTTTTTTGCTTAATTTAAGAAGTAGTTTCTTAATTTTATCAACCATAGTTTATTTCAAAATTTCATCGATTATCTTAACTAAATCTTTTGCTTTTATCCCTTTTCCTTTATTATCTCGAATAGCATCAAAGACGGTGTATTCATTAGATTTTAAATCTTTATCCACGAATATTGGTTTTATTTCCAAAATTTCTCCTTTTTCATAAACAACAAAATTATCGGTAGAAAAATTTTTTCTCCATTTAGCTGGTAGGGTTATCTGTCCTTTTGATGTTGATTTAACTATTGTGGCCATAAATTTATATTATTATATTATAATGTAAGAATATCTTACTTTCTTACATTTGTCAATAGTTCGATTCTCACTATAGAGCACAAGTACGAGAATCGAACTCGGTAAATTTTGATAGGAAGGCGAGAATCGCCCTTCGGTAATCTTCTGGTGAAAATTCCTCAGGGTACGGGCTCGGGCCCGTCGGCCCTCTGCCTTCGATTCTCTCCTATCTTTAATTTTTGATATTTACCATATAAATATGGTAAATATCAAAATTGAGCCAGAGGCGAGAATCGAACTCGCAGTCTCTTCTTTACGAAAGAATTGCTTTACCGTTAAGCTACTCTGGCACAAGATAATTTTAGGGATTAAGTTTTTCCTTAATCCAATTTATAGTATTTTCCAAAACTTGCCAAACACCCGCCTGCTTGGTTTCGTTTGATTGATTATTGCTTTCTTTTTTAACTACAACAACCTGTTCCCCATCTTTCTTATAGCCAAAACTTTCTCGAGCCACTTTTTCTAAATATTCATCACTTCCAGTTGAACCCAATTCCACATTTAATTTTTGTTGCTCTTCTTCTAAGGCGATTGAGGTTTGTTCTAATTGCTTAAGGTTATTAGCATATTCATATTTTTGGAAAAAAATCTTGATATTAGCAAAAGCCAAATAAATAAATAGAAAAAGACAGCTAGAAATTAAGAAAAATCTAGTTAAAAGAGTTATCTTACTTTGGGACTTCCTTTTTTTTCGTTTTTTTGTTACCATTGATTTATAAGTAAATCTATAAATTATTAAGAGAATGTCTTTATTTTCTTAATTCCTTATTTGTAATTCTGTCTTATGGCAAAATCAAAAAAGATTTTTAAAATTATTTGGATTGTTTTAGTGAGCTTGGTTGCAATCTCAATGATCTTAGCATTAGTTGCCCCAAGCACCTGGTAATCTAAGAACCAAACACTTTCAAGAAAACTTCGGGAGGAATTCTTACCTCCCCTTTTTCTTTCATTTTTTCTTTACCCTTTTTCTGTTTTTCTAAAAGTTTTTTCTTTCTCGTATAATCACCTCCATACAATGGAGCCAAAACATCTTTTCTAAAACCACTTAAAGTTTCTCGGCTCACAATATTACCACCTATTTTTCCCTGCAATGGAACTGCAAAAGATTCTCTTGGTAAAAGGTCTTTTAGTTTTAAAACAATACGCCTCGCTTCGGCGATAGCATTCGCTCTGGGTAATATTCTAGAAAGTGCTTCTTCTTGTTTGCCAGCCACTAAAATATCCAGCTTCACTAAATCCGCCTCTCTATATTCTATCTCTTTATAGGTCAAAGATGCAAATCCTTGTGTAATATTCAAAAGATTTTCATAAAATTTTCCAATAATTTCTCTCAGGGGCATTTCGTAAATCAACATATACCTATCCGCACCAAAAGGATATGATTCCAAATGTTTACTTTCCAATTCAGAGAGAAAATCAAAAACTCTTCCTAAATACGCAGACCCAATAATTATTTTTACTTCTGCCCATGGTTCGGAAAATTGTTTGTATGTCTCAGACCAGTGAAGTGGATTATAAATCATAACTGGTTGCCCCTTTTGATCTACTGCTTTATAAGCCACTTGAGGTGCACCAATAACTATTTCTAATCCAAACTCTCGCCTAAGACGCTCCATGGTTATTTCTGCGTGCAAGGTACCCAAAAAGCCACATAAAAATCCCCTACCAAAAACATAAAAATTTTGCTGTTGATAAAATAAAGCCGAATCATTTAATTTTAATTTGGCTAGGGCAATTTTTAATTGTTCAAATTCACTCTGCTCTTCTGGATAAAGCGACACAAATATTTTTGGCTCTGGCTCTTTATAGCCAGGCAAGGGTAATACTTTTAATTCTGGATTATTAATTGTAATTGTGTCTCCAATAATACCAACTTTTTCTGCTTCTTTTATTCCAGTGGCAATATATCCAATTTCTCCAGCTTTTAATTCTGCGATTGGCTTCATTGCGGGGTTAAAAATTCCAATTTCTTTGCTTATCCCAGTAGCCTTGGAGTTAATTAATAATAATTTTTCTCCCGCCCTGATCTTACCATCTATTACCCTCACATAAGCTACTACACCCAAAAAAGAATCGTATTGTGAATCAAAAATCATAGCTCTTAAAGGTTTTGATTCATCAACCTGAGGATTAGGAACTTTTTCAATCACTGTATTTAAAAGCTGTTCTACATTTTGTCCAGTTTTTCCAGAAATTGACATAATGCTTTCTTCTGGTATTTCTAAAAATTCTGAAATTTCTTTTTTAACTTCTTCAACTCTCGCAGCTGGCGAATCAATCTTATTTAAAACCGGAATAATTACCAGTCCCTGTTTCTTGGCTAATTCTAAATTTGTAATTGTTTGAGCTTGAATACCTTTGGTGGCATCTACTAATAAAATTGCGCCCTCCACCGCAGCCAAACTTCTAGAAACTTCGTAATTAAAATCAATATGCCCAGGAGTATCAATTAAATTGAGCATTATTTCCGCCGTTTCTTCGGCGCCCTGAGCTTGTCGATGAGCCCCCTTATCTTTCCAAAACATTTTTACTGGCGCCATTTTAATTGTAATCCCCTTTTCTCTTTCTAAATCCATAGCATCTAAATATTGGGACTTCATTTTACCTTTTTGAACTGTTTCTGTAATTTCCAAAAACCGATCAGCTAAAGTTGATTTTCCATGATCAATATGACTAATGATAACAAAATTTCTAATTTGCACTGTGGTTTTTTATTTTTTTTAAATATCTTAATACAAAATTTATTTCTGGAGATTTTAAGAGATACGTCATAAATAAATATACTATTCCCGAAATAACACAAACAAAAATAAATTGCAATAATACTCCGAAGAAATCGTTAGCAAACAAACGAACAGCCTGATTTAGGGCTATAAAACCAGCTATTCCCATAATAATAGTAGCCATTAAAATCTTTATAAAAGAATTCCAAATTTCTTTTAATCCAAAATTTCCAACCCTCTTTAAAAGATAAATAAATAAAAGTGAAAATTCTAATAACGAACAAAGGTTGAAAACTAAAACCAATCCTAAGACCGGGAAATTAACTAGCCCATCCACATTAAAAATATATTTTATCCAATCAATAAAAAAATTATTGCTATTTATCCAGGCAGGCAAAGAAATTATTAGCTCTCTACCAAAAAGATGAACTGGAAATTGATTGCCTGCACCAAAAAGAGCTACGAATGGGAAAAATAAAACAATGTTTAAAAACATATAAACTATAGCAATAATTGTGGGAGTTTTTGTGTCTTTAATACTAAAAAACCCTCTAAGTAGCACTGGCACTAAACACTGAGTGGCAGTGCTTAAAAAATAAAACCCAAGACAAGCAGCTGTAATTGTAACCGCACTTTGATCAAACTTCCCTGTTTGATAAATAATTTCAACAATTTGATTTCTTAAAATAAAAATCAAAAGTCCCACCGGAAAAGCAACGTATAATACTTCTAAAAATGATTGTCTAATATTTTTATAAAATTCTGTTTTTTCATTGTTGGCCCAAAACTTACTTAAAACTGGGAAAACAGCTGTTGCAAAAGAAACACCCAAAATACCAATTGGCAAATAGGCTAAATTGTAAGATAGATTAAAAACAGAAATTGCACCCACACCAATCGCAGAAGCGATAAAGGTGGCTACTAAAAAATTAATCTGCGAAGAAGATGAGGCAATAATTCTTGGAATAACTAATTCAAAAAAATTTCGAATAGCGGGATGATTTAATTTTAAAATTGGGTGATATTTATAACCACAGCTGATTGCTGCTGGAACCTGAATAGCCAAATGTAAAAACGCACCCATGACAACTCCAATACCAGCTCCAAAAATTCCAAAATAGGGAGAAAGAAAAACTGTACCCAAAATTATACCCAAATTATACAAAATTGGAGCTAAGGAATAGACAACAAATCTTTGAAAATAATTAAGAATGGTTGAAAAAATTGAAGAAACTCCAAAAAAGAAAACTGCTACGAAAATTAAGCGAGTTAAATCTGCGGCTTTGTGTTGATACTCAAAATTAAAGTTTCCAATTAGGGCAGAAATAATTTCTGGACTCAAAAAGAAAAAAATTATAAAAAATATAAAATATAAAACTGCAAATAAATTAAGAATGTAATTGGATATTTTCCAGGCCTCTTGTTTGTCTTTTTTTTGATATTCAGAGAAAATAGGCAAGAAAGAAACTAAAATTCCACCCGCAAAAATAATACTATAAATCAAATCTGGCATTTTAAAAGCAGCATAATAAATATCCAAATCAATTGAAGCACCAAAAGTGCCGGCTAAAAGACGATCCCTGATCAAACCTAAAAAACGGCTTAAAAAAACCGCCACAATCATAACAAGAGCAGCAATCTTTACGCTTCGCTGTTCTGAATTAAAAAACTCCTTAATAGACATATAATGGATAATAACGCACTTTTTGTTATTTGACAAACCCAATTAAAAAACATAAAATACCCTTGCCTTAATGAACCGAGCAGTCGCCCCAAAGTAGAGTTGCCTTAGGTAATGTACTCTGGGGAGGAAAGTCCGAACTTCTATTCCTTTCCGTAAGGTTAGGTCTAAAAAGGTAGCGGGTAACGCCCGTCTTCGTCCGCTCCGTCAACTGGCGGAAGCGGATAGAAAGAGATGCGAACAGAGACGCCTTATCCTGAACAGGATGGGCTCCCCTTGGGGAGAGCCCCATAAGAAATTATGGGGGTGAAACGGCTAAATTCTTACCCAGAAGCAAGAGCAAACTCTTTTGCGAAAGCAAAAGAAGAAAAGTAGCTCGCTTGAGGCGTAGAGTAATTTACGTCCCAGATAGATGACTGCATAAAACAGAATTCGGCTTACTAGTTCGCGAAGGCAATGTTAATATCAAAAAACCGATCCCTAAAGGATCGGTTTTTTGTTTTCGATGGCACGATAACAATAACAATATTAAAATAAAATAGAAAAACCTATGTTTGGAGGTCAAACCTCCAAACATTAAAAGAGTCTATTAGGATTTGTTTTGACGCGGTTATCTAAGGCCTGATTTACTAAAGCATCAGCTTCTTTATTTTGTTCTCTGCGAATATGCTTAAAATCAATTGATTTAAATTCTATTTTAAGATTCCAAATAGTGATAAAAAAATCCTGAATTCTACGATCTGTGAGTTTGTATTTTCCTGTCATTTGATTAACCATTAATTCCGAATCTGCCCTGATTTCCACTTCTGCTTGTTTTACTTTTTCTTTACCCAATAATAATTTTAATTTTTTAAGCGCAAAAATAACTG
>JAXDCF010000034.1:0-2517 GCA_034678205.1 Patescibacteria group bacterium | reverse complement strand
TACTTTGGACTGCATCTTTTTTATTATTCAACTCGCCCAATTCTTTTTTAAGATTTTTTTCTTTGTCTTTGTATCCTTCAAGCTCTTTTTCTAATTCATTGATTTTTTTAGCAGATATTTCTTTAGCTTGAATCTTATCTTCATTTCCAGCATATTTTCTTAAATCAAAATTCTCTGGTATTTTACTCCAGTCGGATTCAATTCTCTTTTTGAGTTCGGCAATCTCTCCTATTAAGATTTCTTTTCCATTTTTGGTTTGTCCTTTTATTTCATTTTCCAGTCTTTTAATATGATTTTCAAATTCATTTTTTTGGTGGAAACGATCTCTCAATTCATCAATCGCTTTGGAATCGTAGGGAGCGGTTAGTTTTTCAAACTCAAACTCAAACTCTTCTAATTCTTTTTTCATTTCCTTGACATCTTCGCTCCCACTCTTGATTTCAATTTCTCCGACTTTATCAATCGAGATTCTTGCTACTTCATGAGAGATCCAATCCTTTTTCTTCCCCTTTTTTATTTCGAATTCAACCCTTTTATCATCTAAATGGATTGTTCCAGAAATATCAGTTTGAGCAATTGCCTTGATTTTTAATCCAAGCGCATCTAATTTGGTTTGCGTATCATGGATTTTCCGATGATAGTCTTCAATTATATTTAAATCTTTTTGTGATGGGGCTTGGAGCGATTCTAATTTTTTCCTTTTTTCCAGTTTCTCTTGCTCTAAGTCGTTTACTTTTTTAAGCCGCTCTTCTTTTTCTTTTAATTCTATTTCCTCCTGAATTGCGGTATGGGCGGTTAGGGCATAACGATGTTCGGTTTCCTTTTTCTCAAAAAACTCAATTGTTTCATCTAAATTTTGGTTATAAGCATCGATTTCTTTTACTAACTTTTTTAAATCTTCCTCCTTCTGCTTTTTCTCCTGGTTTAATTTTTCACTATTAGACTCTATTTTTTTAATATCATTTTCATTTTTTTGTATTTCACCGATTTGCTCGGCTAAATTTTTATAATCAGAAGATATTCTTTTTACTTCCTCCTTTAATTTTTCACGGTTTAAACGATGTTCATAGGCTAAGTTTATTTTACTTTTTAATTCATCTTTTTCTTGCAAGGCTGCTGCCAGCCCGGGTTTCTTTTTTTGAAGAAGGATTTCTTTATCTTCAATGTCCCGTATTAAATTTTCTTTTTCTAATCTTTTCTGGTCAATCTCATCTTTTTTCTTTTCCAAGGCTTTGATTCGTTCTTTGATACTAATAATCTTAGAATCTTTTCTAAAATCTCTGCGTTTTTCGGTGTATATATCCAAAAATTGAGTCATAATTTTGTTAAATAGTTTTTTTTCGATATCAGTTTCAACAACGGCACCGATTAGCTTTTGAATTGAGGATAAAGTCTCTTCGTTTAAACTTTGCTCTTTTTCAATTATTGGTTGTCCCTGAACCATCCAAAGAGCTTGACCTAATCCCCATAGTTCCGGTTTGGTATCCCCTCTACTGGGGAATTTTCCTCCAACTAATTT
Organism: Patescibacteria group bacterium; assembly: GCA_034678205.1. Lineage (GTDB taxonomy): Bacteria > Patescibacteriota > Minisyncoccia > Minisyncoccales > Minisyncoccaceae > UBA6220. The sequence continues at coordinate 998 of JAXDCF010000034.1, read as the reverse complement.
GATAATTTCGTTGTCAGCTCTATCACCTTCAGCAACTCGTTCCCAACTTCCATCGGTAAATTTTTCCAAAAGACTTTGAGACGAGATAAATCTTTTGGATATTCTATACAGTTCATCAAAATGAGAGAAAGTAATCGTTGCCCCGGGAGACAATGATGACCCCCAAGGAACTAATGATTTTATTTTCTCGGATTGACTGGTATGTTTGGAAAAAAAGATGGTTCTTATTGAATCGATCAAGGTGGTTTTTCCGCTTTCATTAGGACCATAGATAATATTCAAGCCTTCGGTAAAATCTCTTTCAAAGGGATTTCTAAAGATTTTCCAATTTTCGAGGTAAATATTCTTAATGATCACCTTGCCACCTCTTTTGCCATTTGATAGAGAATCATAAGAGCCTTTTCTAAGGCTTCTGGTGAAGGATTCAACGAAAGATTTGCATCGTTTAATTCTTGGAGAATGATTTCGGCATTTTCAGCGGTCAGGTTAGAGTATTCTTGAAGGCTGGGATGACATTTTTTAAACGCTTCGATGGCATCGATAACTTTACCAAACAATACTCCATCGGGAATAAGATTTTTTAACTTCGTCAAGTCGGGGTTGATGTGCAGTTTATCTCTATTAAATTTAAAATAGAGGAAACTTTTAGTACATTGGTTTTCAATAGTTTCCAAATAATTAAAAGCTTCTTGGTCTATGATTCCTTTCAGTATAAGGTCTAAAACCCAATTTTCCGAGTCGGTGATGTTCTCGAGTTCTTTTTCAAGACGTTTGATATCATCGAGGCTGGAAACTTCTATTAATCGTTCTTCCCATTGGAGAGTTCCGATTTCAATCTCTTGTAGAATAGGTTTGGAGCCGTGCTCTTCAATTTCGACAATAACTACTTTTCCACAGTTGATTTCTCCAGATTTGGTTGGTTCTGGAGTTCCGGGGTAAAGCGTTCGGGTAACTCCATCCTTTCCCTTAAGAGGAAACAGGGAGTGCCATTCTCCTAA
>JAXDCF010000033.1:0-2589 GCA_034678205.1 Patescibacteria group bacterium | reverse complement strand
TCTCAATTCCTTTTCCGTATTCTTCGCCATATTTACTAGTACTATCTGGTGAAATCTTTACCCATTTTCCTTTTATAGAAGCAAATCCATTTCCCATATACAATAAGAAAATGCTCGGAATATTGTTAATTCTAAAATAATAATCAGTTGTTTTCTTAAGTGCGTCTGCATTTATTTTATAAGTTAAATCTCCAAAATCTCCTTCAACATTAAAATTAAAAGTCCAATCTGGGGTAGTTTCTATTTTTGTTTCATAAGCAACAGTAAACGAACCCTTTCCATTAAAATCAGCTGGAAAGTTTTTTAAAGATTCGCTAGCTTCTACCAAAAATGGCTTCGGTGGCTCGCTAGACATATAAACAGAATATTGGGAACTATCTTTTGTAAAAGAAACATTATTGCCCTCAATTATTGTTTTTGTAGCATCGTATGAATACCCAGTTTTAATTCCTTTAATTGGATAATTGGTTTCAAAATTTACTATTAAAACAAAGTTTTTTCCGTTTTCAGTAACTTTGTATTCATACTGATTTTTTGTGGCTGGATCAATAATAGATTCTGAATCAACCCTATAGTAATTACTGCTAAATTTATAATTAACTAATATTCCGAGATTAGCTGGATATATTTCTGTTTTTACTCCTTTAGAAGAAACGTTCCTAGAATAATAATCATCTAAGGTATTAAGAATTCTTCTAACATCCTCTATTCGCTCAATATCATTATAATATTTTTGTTTTAGCTCTTCCTCGTTTCCTAATTCTTTCATTTTAAAAGGCACAGCGTCTTGATCGCGAGGCACAACATTTACACTGCCAGAAAAAGTATAGGCAGATGATTTAATTCTCGCAAATTTAGTTAATAAACCAGAAGAAAAATTTTCTTCAGAGTAGGTTGTCATAGAAAATGGCCCAATCTTTTGAAGATAAGCATAAATACCACCGCCCCCAAGCACAAGTAAAATAATAAAAAGAATAATAGGGATTAATATTTTTTTAAAACCATTTTTAGAACTAGCTGCCTCCCAAGGAAGGGGTGAGCCTGTTTTTTCAACCACCTCTAGTGGTTTATTTTTATTAATAAACAAATCTGCCTTAGCTTCTAAAGAAGGGTTGCTATTTTCTATTTCTGGTTTAATTTCTGTTTCTAATTTCGGCTCTGGTTTTATTTCTGGCCCCTCTAAATACTTTGTATTGGGCGCAGAAACTAATTCTATTTCTGGTTTTGGTTCTAATTTTAATTCTGGCCCTGAGGTTAATTTTGATTTTAGTTCGGGCTGAGGACTTACTTCCGGCTTTACCTCTGGTTTTATCTCTAGTTTTATCTCTGGTTTTAATTCTGGTTTTATTTCTGGTTTTGGTTCTGGCTTAGCTTCCTCTACTCCCAAAGGTTTAATTTCAGACATTTTTTGTTTTTCTTTAACAAAAGAAAAAGATTCTTCAATTTGATCATTATTCCATCCTCCGCTTAAAAGATTGCTAACTATTTCTTGTTTTAATTTACCAAGCTTAAGACACTGCTCGATATAATTATTTAGTTCTTCAATTGGCATATATATGTTTTATTTATTTTAAAGATATTATAAATATTATACCAAAATTTTATAAAAAAACAAAATTACATAGAACCATTTATTCTAAAAACCAAAAATCGACGAAATCACAGACATTTAATTTAAGCATAATAAAAAAGCGTAGCTATAGTTAATTTTTATAGTACGCCCCTTAACACATTAGCCCTATTATTAGACTAAAAAATCCTAATCCAATAAAAGGCTTTGAAAATGGAAAACTTTTATCGTAATGCCAAATGATTACGCTTGTGCTAATGATAAGAACTGCCCAAATTAGAAATATATCGTTCAAGATAATACCTCCTATTTAAAAACTATTAAAAATAAAAGCCCTTGTCAATAACCCAATATTTTTAATTAAGTATTCTTTGGGACCAGTTTATCCCTCCATCATAAGATCTAAAGGTCATAACACCGTTAAAAATTCTTACCACAACATCAATAATGTTGGGGTCGTTTTGATTGATAGAAATAGATTCTATCCCATAAACACCATTTTCTGTTTTAACCTGATTTGCGATTCCTTGTAAAATATCAACCCATGTTTTTCCTCCATCTATTGATTTTACTAAATCAATATTAAGGTCATCGGCCATCGTATTTCCACCCATATCACCCGCATAAATAATACTTAGATTTTTTGGATCAACCACATAGGTAATTTCTCCTTTATATTGATTTCTTATTTCTTCCCAATCTTTTCCATCGCTAGATCTATATAATCGTCCAAATAAATCACTGCCATTAAAATCTGCCCTATAAATATAAACTGCGGGGTTTTGAGTGCCTAATTGCTCTTGATTATTATACTCACCAAAGCGGAAATCTTTAGTAAAAAAATAAAAAATACATATTAAAATTAAGATTAGAATAGCTGAAACAATTATAACCATTATAATAGATCCTTTTTGATTATCTTTGTTCATATTTTAACAATAATTAATTATTTATTTTCTTTGGCTTTTCGTGCTCTTAAAATCATTTTAAATCTATTTTCCGCTAAAGCGCCGCAATCT
>JAXDCF010000032.1:0-7228 GCA_034678205.1 Patescibacteria group bacterium | reverse complement strand
TTTCCATCCACAACTTAAAAACAACCGGTGTAGGAATGATCCCACCAGTATCAACCACAGTTGAAATTTTAGCACCAGTAAAATCTTGGGTTTTCTTTCTCTCACGTAAAAGATCTCCACTTCCAATTCTCTCTAGATTATATTTTTCTTTCAATAAATTCACCTGGGTGCCTTTTCCAGATCCGGACTTGCCCAATAAACTAATAACTAGTAAATTTTTGTCCATTTTAAAATATTTAGATTTCGTAATGCATCATCTCTAGCTGAGCATCTATTTGCTTCATTGTTTCCAATGCAACTGAAACTAAAATTAAAAGAGAGGTTCCTCCAATTAAAAATTGGAATTGTTGGACATTGGTAATACCCTGAATAATAGAAGGTAAAATAGCTATTAAACCAAGAAATGTTGCACCAACAACTAAAACTCTATTTAGAATGTTTCGAATGAAAGAAGCAGTGGCTTCACCTGGTCTAATTCCAGGAACAAATCCTCCTGACTTCTGTAGGTTTGTAGAAATATTTTTAGGATCAAATGTAACAGCTGTATAGAAAAATGTAAAAATAAAAACTAATAAAAAGTATAAAATTCCATACGCTAATTGATTTTGTAAAAAATTAGACACCGCGTCCCAATGGAAGAAGGAAGCAATCAACCCAGGAATCATTAGAATGGATATGGCAAAGATTATTGGTATTACTCCTGCTGGGTTAATGTTTAATGGAAGAAAAGTAGAAGCTCCGCCATAAAGTTTGTTTCCGCGTACTCTCTTAGCATAAGAAATTGGAATATTTCTCCTTCCTTCATTAACAAAAACTACCAAGAAGATTACTGCGATTGAGGCAAGGAAAAAGATTATATAATAAAGTATTTGAGTTTCTGCAAAGCTTGCAGCCAACATTCTCACATTGTTTGGAAAATCACAAACAATTCCAGCAAAAATTAAAAGCGAAACTCCATTACCAATCCCTTTTTCTGAAATAAGCTCTCCTAACCACATCATAATCATTGATCCAGCTGTAATGGTTAAAATTGCAGCGATCAGAACTGGAATAGAAAAATCGCCAATTACTCCCTGATTTTTCAAAAGCGCCATCATAGCATAACCCTGTATCATAGCTAAAGGGGCAGCTGCGATACGACAATATTGATTAAATTTTTGTTTACCTTGCTCACCTTCTTCTTTATAAAGCTTTTCAAATTGAGGGAAAATTAAAGTTAAAATCTGAAGAATAATCGTAGCTGTAATATAAGGTCCAAGTCCAAGCATCACTAAGGACAATCTATCCAAAGCGCCACCAGTAAATAAGTTTAATAATCCAAAATACTGATTATTAGCAAAAAAATTAGAAAGCTGATTAATATCTGTTCCTGGAACAGGAATATTAGCCATCATTCTAAAAACTAAAAAAATCCCCAAAACAAAAAGGACTTTATTTCTGATTTCTTTAGATTTTATAATTTCTATAAGTTTATCGAAAATCATATATTAGTATTAAGTATCAAGTATCAGGCATCAAGCATCAAGTATCAACTTTTCTTTCTAAAAATTATACTTTATACTTGCTACTCGCTACTTAATACTTTCCCATTATTTATCATTTTTACTTTTCCCTGCCTTCTTGTCAATAACTTTTGGAAAAATCTTTTTTTCTTTCTTTGCAACTTTTATTTCTCCTCCTAATTTTTCTATCTTTTCCTTGGCTTTTTGAGAAACAAAACATTCTCTCACAATTAAGGCCTTGGTTAAATCACCCATGCCAGTAATTTTTACTTTGGGTAATTTACCATTCTTAGAATTAATGATTTTCTTTAAAGCTAACGTTTTAGGAGTAATAATTTCCTTGTTTGCAAATTGTTTTTCGATCTTGCTCAAATCAACCACTACGCATGGCTCTTCGAGAATATTAAAATTATAACCCTTTAATTTAGGATATTTTTTTAACCACTCTCTAATAAGAGGTTTAAATCTTGAACCAGCTCTTCCTTTTTGGCCTTTTCCTCCTGTACCACAATAAGTACCCTTTTTACCGCCACGGCCAACTCTTTTTTTTCGCTTAAAGCTGTTCTTTGGTTTTAATTCGTGTATTTGCATTTTCCTTGTATTATTACTTTATTTCCGCCTCAGCTTCAACTTTTGTTTCAATCGTTTTAGGAGCTTCTACAGCAGTAACTTTCTTTTTCATTTTTAATTGCTGTAAAGCTATAATTGTCGCTCTCGCATTGTTAAGTTTATTGGTAGTTTTACTTAAAATTTTTGAAGAAATATCCTGAATTCCAGCCAGAGAACAAATAATTCTCACTGTTCCACCAGCAACCAATCCTTTTCCTTTTTGTTGTGGTTTTAATAAAATTCTGGAAGGCCCGTATTTTGATTCTACTTCGTGAGGAATAGTGCCATCAAAAATTGGAACTGTAATAATATTCTTTTTCGCAAATCTAGTGGCCTTATCAATTGCTTGAGAAACATCTAATCCTTTGGATACTCCTACTCCAACTTTTCCAGTTTTATTTCCAACCACAATTACGGCTCTAAATCTTAATGTTTTTCCTCCACCTGTAACTTTAGTTACTCTAGCCAAATCTAAAAGCTTTGAATCAAATTCATCTTTTACAACTTCTTTGTCTTTGCGTTCAAATCTTCTTTTAGGATTTTCTTTGTTATTCATAGTTTAATTAAAATTTTAACCCGCCTTCTCTAGCGCCTTCAGCCAAGATTTTAACTCGGCCATGATATTTATAACCGCCCCGATCAAAAATAACTTCTTTTATTTTTTTTTCAACTGCTTTTTTGGCAAGCATTAATCCTACCTCTTTTGCGGTTTCCATTTTGTTTTTTTTCTTTAAACCCAATTCAAGATCTTTAACTGAAACAATGGTTTTACCACTTTTATCATCTATTAATTGCGCATAAATATGACTATTGCTACGAAAAACACATAAGCGCGGTTTATCTGCCGAACCAATAATTTTAGCTCTAATGCTTTTATGTCTTTTTATTCTTTTTTCTTGTTTAGCTAACATATTTGATTAAATTAACCTGCTCCGGCAGCTTTCTTGCCTAATTTCTTTTTTATAATCTCTCCTTGATATTTTATTCCTTTGGCTTTGTATGGTTCTGGTGGTCTAACCTTTCTGATTGTAGCAGCCACTTGCCCTACCAATTCTTTATTAATTCCAGCGATTGTTATTACGTTTTTTTCTGTTGTAAAAGTAATTCCTTCTGGGGCTGGTATTTTTACTGAATGACTAAAACCAACATCCAAAATAAGATCTTTGCCCTCTACTCTCACCTTAAAACCAACTCCATTTATTTCCATCTTTTTTTCAAATCCTTTTGAAACTCCTTCTATTAAATTAGAAATAAGGGTTCTGGTTAATCCCCAAAAAGCCATAGCATTTTTGCTTTCTAAATTTTTAGGAGCAACTTTTATTTCTCTTCCTTCTATCACAACATCAACCGTATCTAATGGTTTCATAGTTAGAGATCCCTTAGGACCCTTAACCGCTATCACACCGTTCGTAAAAGTAGCTTCTACGCCGTCTAATATTTGTATTGGTTTTTTTCCTATTCTTGACATAAAGATTTATTAATCAAATTACCATAATTCACAAACAACCTCTCCACCCACTTTTTGTTTCCTGGCTTGTTTATTAGTCATTAATCCTTTAGAGGTGGAAACAATAGAAACACCGTATCCGGACTTAACTGGTTTTAATTTAGAAGATGTAGAATAAATTCTTTGACCTTGTTTACTAATCTTTCTAATTTTTTCTATGGCTGGTTTGCCATCTTCTTCGTATTTTAAATCCACGACTATTTTCTTTCCTGCCAATCTTCCTTTCTTTTGGACATCCAAAATAAAATTTTCTCTTTTTAATAATTCCAAAATTTCGTATTTAAAATTAGAGTATGGAAAAACCACTACCTGTTTTTTGCCAATTGCTTGGCCATTATTTATAATGCTGATCATGTCTGCAACTGAATCCATAATATTTTATTTTTACCAACTACTTTTTTTAATTCCGGGTAATTCTCCACGGTTAGCCATTTCTCTAAAACAAATTCTACAGAGATCAAATTTTCTCATATAGCCCCTTTTTCTTCCGCACCTAAAACATCGTCTTACGGTTCTTGAAGAAAATTTTGGCTTTTTGGCTGATTTAACTATTTGTGATAATTTTGGCATTTTTATTTATTTGTCTAATGACTTTAACTTTTCTTTAGCGGAAAGTCAAGTAATTTGAATAATTCCACTCCTTCTTCTCTCGTTTTAGCACTCGTAACAACATTAATTTGTAAACCCAAAATAATTACAGATTTTTCTGGTGAAATTTCTGGAAAAATAATATGTTCTTTAATGCCCAAATTAAGTTTTCCTTTCTCGTCAATTGAAGATAAAGTAATTCCTCTAAAATCTCTAGAACGCGGTAAAACTACATTCACTAATTTTTCTAAAAAGTCATACATTCTTTTTCCACGAAGAGTGGCTTTTGCACCCACGGCACTACCCTCTCTTAACTTAAAGCTAGAAATAGATTTTCTGGCTTCAGTTAGAACTGGTTTTTGTCCAACGATTTGCGAAATATTACTTATAATATAGTCAGTATATTTTCTTTGTTCGTCTTTTGTCTTGGGGCCCATGGCTTTTCCAAAACCAGTATTAACAACTACTTTTAAAATTTTTGGCGTTGCCATTTTATTTTTGTAGCCAAACTTTTCTTTTAATCCTGGAATTGCCTTTTTTTCGTATTTTTTCTTAATTGTCTCCATAAAATTTTTTTATTCCTAAATTTTTTGTCCGCATTTTTTACAAACACGATTTTTTTCTTTTTCTGTCATTTCAAATGCAATTCGAGTAGCTTTTCCGCATTTTGAACAAACCACTTTTGCTTTAGAGGCTTGAAAAAAATTAGGCGTTTTAACAATTTGTCCTTTCTGGCCAGATTTCTTAGGTTTAATATGTTTCTTAACTAGATTTACTCCCTCAACCAAAATTTTCTTCGTTGCAGACGAAACCTTCAAAACTTTTCCCTTTTTGCCCTTATCATCTCCTGATATTATTAAAACTTGGTCGTTTTTCTTAATTTTCATAATCTCTTTTTTATACTAATTCTTTAGTCATGGTTCCAATTTTTTCAAAACCCCTCTCTCTAACTTCACGAGCCACTGGTCCTAAAATTCTAGTTCCTTTTGGCTCTTTAGTTTGACCCTCTAAAATCACAACAGCATTATCATCAAATCGAATATAGGTTCCGTTCTTTCTTCTTGTAGTTTGTTTTTGTCTAATAACCACTGCTCTCACAACTTGGTGCTTCTTCACATTTTTTCTTGGTTCGGCAACCTTTACAGCTACAACAATAATATCACCTAAATAGGCGTATCTTCTTCTTGTTCCTCCTAAAATGCGAATACATTTAGCAGTTTTCGCTCCAGAGTTATCAGCTACTTTTAATAATGTTTCTGTTTGGATCATATTTTTTACTTCTCTAATTTTTCAACTACTTCCCATTTTTTATCCTTGCTTAATGGCCTTGATTCTCTTATTTTTACTTTATCTCCAATCTTATAATCAGTTTGATTTTCAATATGGGCTTTATATTTTTGATGAACTTTATATCTTCTTCTGTATAAAGGATGTTCTTTGATTCTTTCAACCTTAACAACCACAGTTTTCTGCATTTTGTCCGAAGTTATTATTCCTATTAATTCTTTCTTTGGCATATGTGTATTGTTATATGTTTTGAATTATGTAATTTATCTCAATGCCGTTATTCGTGTCTCGCCCTTCCGAAGCTCCGCAGGAGCGAAGGAGGGTTAATTCTTTCTTTGGCATATGTGTATTGTTATTTGTGATATTTTATTTATCTAATTGAATTATTTAGATTAGTTTGGGCGGATGCATTGCGGAAAAAAATTTCAGTAGAGATTTTTTGAGCATGAGCGCAATTTTCGGCAGAAAATTGACGCGTCAAACGCACAAACTAATCTAAATAATACTATACTTCCGATTTATTTAAAACGGTTAAAATTCTGGCAATTTTCTTTTTACTTTCTTTAAAATCTTTTACATTTTTTAAAGCACCGTTAGAAACTTTAAATCTCATTTCTTTAACTTTATTTCTAAGATCTTCCAGTTCTTTCAATAATTCTTCGTTTGTTTTTTGAATTAAATCCTTGCTTTTCATATTATTAATTTTTAACAAATCTTGTTTTAATTGGCAACTTATCGCCTGCTTTTCTTAAGGCCTCTTTAGCATCGGCTTCACTAATTCCTTCTAATTCAAAAATAATTCTTCCAGGTCTAACTGGGCAAGCATAATGATCTAAAGATCCTTTACCTCCACCCATAGGCACCTCTTGTCCTTTCTTAGTGATTACTTTATCTGGAAAAATTCTTACCCATAACTTTCCTCCTTTTCTTAAATATCTAATAATCGCGCGTCTACCTGCTTCAATCTGATTACTGGTTATCCATTTTGCCCCCATTGCTTTTAACCCAAAACTGCCAAAACTTATTTTTGTGCCACGGCTTTCAAAAACCCTAGTCGTTCTTCTCCCTTTTTGCTGTTTTCTATGTTTTAATTTCTTTGGGGCTAACATACAATTTAATATTTTTATTCAAATTTATCTCCTTTATATATCCAAACTTTAATACCAATAGTTCCATAAGTACATCTGGCTTCTTCTAAGGCATAATCAATGTCTGCTCTAATCGTTTGCCTTGGCAATCGTCCTTTTTCTAACCATTCTTTTCTGGCAATTTGAGCTCCATCTAATCTTCCGGAAACCTCAATCCTGATACCTTTAACTATTTTATTACCCATTACTTTTTCAATCGCTTGCTTAATGGTTTTTCTAAAAGGTGTTCTTTTTTCTATTTTTTGGGCAACCCATTGAGCTACTAATTCTCCAGAGGTCCAAGGATTAGAAACTTCTTTTATTTCCAATTTCAATTTTTTGGCAAGTTCATTCAATTCTTTAAATCCTAACTTATTTTTTTTGAAAACTTCTTTTAATAAATCGGCTCTTAATTTTTCTACTCCTTCACCGCCACGGCCAATAATAATACCGGGCCTAGCTGAATGCACTACTACAATAATTTTATTACTATATCTTTCAATTTCAACTTTTTCTACACTGCTTTCTTTCAATCTTTTTAATAAAAATTCTCGGATAATAAAATCTTCCTTGAGATAAGCTCTTGGTTCTGATCCATAAAAGCCGTG
>JAXDCF010000031.1:0-2652 GCA_034678205.1 Patescibacteria group bacterium | reverse complement strand
AAGTTTGGTCCAGATTTTAGTATCACCAAGAGGAGAATTACAGCCAGGATTGCCTTCTTCTATCCAATGAGCTAGGAGATTACCAGATGAGTCGGTGATTCTAATATCATCACAATCTGTTTGCATTTTACCGGCATTGATTAAGGCACTAGTACCAATATCAAAACTAACTTGAAAATCAGTTAAATCTGAGCCAGTCCAACCAATATCTATAGCCTGTCTATAAGTCCAAGTTTCATCCCACCAGGCAGAGACAGTATCAACTTTTTTTTGATTAATTCTTAATAGAAAAATGATGGAGGCAAGTAAGATAAAGACTAGAGCTAAAAGAAGTTTAGTGGGGATTTTTTCTAAACGAGACATTAATTCATTTTAAGATAAATCGTGGACAATTGGTATAATAGGGTATGAAACCATTAGATAAAGATATTTTGTTGATGACCCTTAAAAATAATAAGAATAAAATTGATAGTTTCGGCGTAAAAAGGTTAGGGGTATTTGGTTCTTTTATAAGGGGAGAGCAAAGAGATGTGAGTGATGTAGATATTTTGGTGGAATTTGAAAAGAAAAAAAAGAATTATAAAAATTATTTAGCTTTGAGTGATTATTTGGAAGAAGTATTTAAGAGAAAGGTGGATTTAGTAACATCAGAGTCGCTTAGTCCTTATATTGGTCCTTATATTAAAAAAGAGGTTATATATGTCTAAAAAAGTGGCAAAGGAATATTTGAAACATATTTTTGATGAAATTTGTTTTGTGTTGGATAAAAGAAAAGATTATGATGAAGATCGGTTTATGAATGATGAAGTGGTTAAAAGAGCTTTTGTAAGGAGTTTAGAGGTAATAGGCGAAGCCGTCAAGAATATTGATGAAGATTTCAAAGATAATTATAGAGGGATAAACTGGAAATCTTTGGCGGGATTAAGAGATAAATTAATTCATCATTATTTTGGAGTTGATTATCAAATAGTGTGGGATGTAATTGAAAACGAATTGCCTGAAATAAAGATGAGGATAGGTGAGATTTTGGGAAAATGAGTGGTTTATTAAAAATGTGTCTGGAGTCTCAAATGTATGTGATTTATACAAGTGCTTGAATATTGTATATACATTGTATATACTGTATATATGAATACAGCAATAATAAATATCAGGACAGAAGTTGATGTTAAGGAAAAAGCCCAAAGAATCGCAGAAGAAATGGGTTTTTCCCTTAGTTCGATAGTTAATTCTTATTTAAAAAAATTTATTAAGACAAAAACTTTATTTGTATCTTTAGACGAAAAGCCTAATGTTTACTTAAAACAAATGTTGAAAGAGTCCGAGGCGGATATAAAGGCAGGGAGAGTGGTGTCTTTTAAGAAACCCAATGATGCTTTGGATTATCTTGATAGTTTGATTAAAAAAGATGAAAAGAATTGATTTTTCTAAAAAATTTGATAAAGACTTAAGAAAAGCAGATATAAAAATAAAGAAAAAGTTTAGACAAAGACTAAGTTTTTTTATAAGAAACAAGGATAACGTTTTACTAAGAAATCATGAGTTAAAAGGAGAGTGGACAGGATATAGGAGTATTAATGTAACAGGGGATTGGAGGGCGATTTATGAAGAGAAAAATGGGGTAGTAATTTTTGTGGCTTTGGGAACACATAGCCAATTGTATGGTTAGTTAAAGTTGAACTTGGTGAGTTTAAAAAGTGGAATAATATATTTGTATTATAAAGTAGAGACGCCCCGTTGGGGAGTCTCTACAGGATTAAGGTTTTGTGATGTTATATATTATTTAACAGGACAGACGGTGATGGCAAGAGATTTGGGATATAGGGCCGGTAAAAATCTTTTCTTTTTAGATTTGAAAAGCAGTAAGTAAAGAAAGGTAAGTAAAGTAAGAAAAAGGAGAATGAGGGGAATAAGAATAAATTTGTAGAGTTGCCAGAAGGAGGGGAGGGATAGATTTAGAGTGTGAGAAATGGGTGAGGGGCCAAGGTCGGGATGATGGTTGCTAGCAAAGAATTTGTAAGAAGTAGAATAGGCGGTGGGAAGATTAAAATTAAATAGACCATCTTTGTCTGTGAGGATATCGAGGCTGGGGAGAGAATAAGCGTTGGCGGTTTTAGGGAAGGGGGCATTTTGGCTTTGGGTAAAAAAATGAATTTGAATGGGAGTGTTGGGGATGCTTTGGCCAGAGCTAGCCACAGTTGAATTTGGAGAAATTTCGTCTGAATTGATGGCGATAGTGGGAGGTAAAATTATGGGGCCAATATTACTGGTAAAGTCATTTGGAGGTGGATTGGGAATACAGGTGGGCGGAGCAGATAAATTGGTGTCGTCGGTTAAATAGAAGCAAATTTCGGAAGTAATAGAAGGTAAATAAATTCTATAAAACTGCCAATAGCCAAATTTATTTGAATAAGTAGTGGCTTGGGCATTACTGGCGATAAGATCGACTTTTGAATTGGGTGAAGAGTAACCGTAAATAGTGACTTTAGAACCGATTAGAGCGGAAATAGAAACACTTTTGGGGATGGAAACAGCCAGGGTAGATTTAGGAAGTAAGAAGAAAGATGTAAGAAGAAATAAAAGAAAGAACATTGGTTAATTATATATTAAATTCAAACCCTCCCCTAACCCCTCCCTTGACAGGGCGGGGAA
>JAXDCF010000030.1:0-3297 GCA_034678205.1 Patescibacteria group bacterium | reverse complement strand
TCTTCGTTAATTTTTTTATTGTTAGTTATTTCTTGAGCAATATTTGTAGCTATTTCATCAGGAACTCCTAAATCCTCTTTTATTATTATAGGTAGGTCTTCGTAATCAATTTCTTGGTTAATTAGTTCTTCTACTATATCAAGAAGTTTTTCAGACGGGAGCAAATCCCAAAGGGACATATTGTTTTCTAAATATTCGTTTATTTTTTTACTAAACAAAAACTTTTTAGAAACTTTTTCTTCGGGAGAAGAATTTTTATCAAAATTGGAAGCAAGCTCTGGATCATCTTCTAACAAAAAATCTTCTAAACCGTATCTATCAATAAGGTCTTCAATAAATAAATAAGAAGTGAAAGATAAATTTTTTTCCATTTTTTTATTTTCTTATGGGCGACGTGTTCGTGTTCTTCCAGCTGTTCTTGGTCCGCCACCAGCTGTTCTTGGTCTTCCAGTTGGAGTTGGGGTTGTAGTCTGTGATCCTTTTGGGGGAGTGTAATTTCTAAGATAAGGGCGCATGCGATTTTCTATAAGGGTATGATTAGCGTTCCAAGCAGCATATGCTTTAATTGCATCAAACTTTTCTTGACCAGCTTTTGCATTTGTTATGTTATCTTCAAGATTTTTAGCATGCTGTCCAAACTTTCTTATAGTCGATCGGTGTGCTACTGTTTTATATAAATTATCGGTTATTTCGCCAGAACCATCTTTAATAGCTTTATCTATTTGATTAGTCCTTAGTGAGGCTATAAACTCTGGATCAGAATAAGCTTCCGCAGATATGTCTTCTATGAGATCTTTTGATGACATTTTTTGAACTTCTTTTTGCCATTCTATGCCAAATTTTTTGTCCCATTCTGTTTTTCCTGCATTAGCACTATTGTTATATTTAGCATCCAAGGTGGCTTTTGTTTTAATTCGTTTATATTCTTTTGATTTATCATCATTTCTTAAAATCATCTGCATTCTTCTTTCGTATTCCTCTGGAGTACCAGCATTTGCTAAATATTTTTTAGTATCTTTTCTAATATAACCTTCTTCGTAAGCTAATCTTTGTTGAGTGGTAAAGCGATCTTTATCTCTCCAGTAATCTTCTTGAGACAGAGAGTGTTCTGAAACATATTTTTCAGCATCTTTTTGTGCTTTTGTTTTATCTGTTGCAAAGGTAGGAGAAACAAGCTTACCGGTTACCCTATTCTGAGCAATTCTTTCTTTTTGTCTTTGCTTCCAATCTATAACTGCTACGCGTCCTTTCTCTCTTCCTTCTTTTGAAACATCTCCACCCGCAATGCCTCCTACTGTTCCAACAACACCTTCTCTTGTCCATGTTCCGAAAGCCCCTGCTCTTTCTCTGGCATAGCCAGCAGCAGATCCTGCCTTTCCTGCTACATAGCCAGTGGCAGCACCAGCAACAGCTCCACCAGTGGCAGCCCAAGTTTTATTAGCCACTCCTTTTATTCTACTTCCCATAGAGCCACCAGAATCAAGGGTGAGCATAAAGAAAATTACCAAAACAACAAAAGGCAAAGAATAAGAAAACAATAAAGCCAGGGTGCCAGATAAAATCCCTCCTGTTGGAGCAGAAACAATTGATTCTGGATCGGTAGCAATTTCAAACATTAATAAGTTTGATAGCCAAATACCGATAGCTGCAGGGATACCTAGAAAACACCATTGCAAAAAAGCATCCCACCATTCGTCCCAATAAAACAATCCAGGGAATATTTTTTTTATCATTTTTCCTTGTGGCATCACTTTAGTAGAAAAAGCGATTGGCGATAAAATAATTAAAATCCAAAGCATTACAATTCTAACTAAAAATAAAAGCGCGAAGAGAAAATAGATAACAGCAGAAAAAAGACAGAAAAGACAAAGAACAACCAATGTAGGGATATCTGCCAAACTAAAACCGCTCATTTTACTTGCCATGAGTGTAGCAAAGCTGGGGGGCACTCCCCCTTTTAAGAGTAGATCCATTATTATCCTAGCCAAATCTATAATTAATCCACAAAACACTGGAGTAAAATTAATTAAAGCAGCAATTAAAACAAAATTTACCAAAGCTTTTTTGGCTTGAGTTTCTTGGTAATCCATAATAATGCTTAAAGCAATAATGACTAGGCCAAAAATTAAAACAACGTTGGCTAAGTTTCTGGTAAATCCCCAACCAGTTGAGACCAAGTGATTATCTGGTCCAGTGAATGAAACAGCTAAAAAATCTCCACTAGTTACCCAATTTAATAAGTCAAGAGCAACATTTAAAAGAAATAAAGGCACGCTCATTAAAAGCCCAAAAATTGTTCCAAAAATAGCATCGGTAAATGTTTCTGAAAATGCTCCAAGCTTACCCTTTACCCATCCTATAGGATCCCAAGAGAGTGCTTGCGTGGTAGACAAAGGAATTAGGATAGCGATTAAAATAAAAAAACAAAAAACTAATAAAAATTTTTTATTGGAAAATAGTTTTTTTAAAAAATCGAATAACATATATTTACTTGAAAATTAAAGAATGTTATAATCATTATAACATTAATTAAAATTTTGTATAGCAAGAATGGGCTTAATAAGCAAAATATTTCCAACTAGCCTCAAGGGGATTAAACTTTCACCAGAATTATTATTGATTTTTCCTTTGGCATTCATGGGTGACTCTATAGGATTCATTCTTTTACTGCTTGGCTTAGATGATGCTGGAATTATTGATTTTGTAGTAGGAAATATTATTATGCTTTGGATTATTTTGAGAAGAAAACGCCCGAGTGTATTTAAAAGAATTTTATTAAGATTTTTTGGTTTTGCAATTATAGAATGCGTGCCTTATGTGGGAGGAGTTTTCTTTGGACATACCTTAGCAGTATTGAAAACAATTATGGATTCAAATGAAGCGTAACAAGAAGAGGACGAAGAAAATCAAATAGCCGCCCTCGGTGGTTTTAAAAAATAAACTTTGTTAAAAATAAAATAAAAGTTAAAAAATATGAAACTTAAAAATATAAAAAATAAATTATTTCCAACAACTTTTTTGTTGATAATTTTTTTATTTCCTTTAGTTGTTTTTGGAGCAACGCCACTGGAGATTCAATATCCTGATTTGCCTGGATTTTCTGTGTCAGGTGGAACTAATTTTTTTGTCTATGCTTTTAATTTTTTAATTTATGTTGGCGGGATAGTGGCGATTATCGCAATAATTTACCAAGCTATTTCCATTGCTTTTTCTAAAGGCAATATAGCAAAAGTTACAGAGGCAAAAGACAGAATTAGAGCTGCCTTTTTTGGTTTAGCAATTTTATTAGGATCGTAT
>JAXDCF010000029.1:0-7754 GCA_034678205.1 Patescibacteria group bacterium | reverse complement strand
TAGAATATGGAATTATGGGAGATCCGAAGAATATAGAAAAAGAATTTGCTGATTTTTTAAAACAACAACAGGTTGAAAAGCCAAGAACAATATTTTCAGCTGCCATACCTCAGCCGAGATTATTTTTAAGAGACGCTGGATTAATTTTGGGATCAGAAGAAAATATTACCTTTTGCGGTGATGCTTGTGGATTGACCAAGCCCTGGAGCGGGGGAGGGGTGATCTGGGGACTAACCCAGGCCGATATTTTATTAAACACTTTCCCTGATTTTGAGGAATATAGAAAACAGGTAGTTAAAAAATTTAGAATACCTATTTTAAAGGGGCAAATCTCAAAAAAGTTGGTTTATTTTGCCGGTAATTATTTTTCTATGATTATTCCATCAAAATTAACCTACGACAATGATTTTCCATGTTTTATCAAATCCTTGATAGAATAGCTTTAAAATGCTATGTTTAAAATTATTAGAGACCCTTTATGCCAGAAAGACCTATTGGAGAGGTGCCAGAGCGGTTGAATGGGATGGTTTCGAAAACCATTGTGGCCAAAAGCCACCGGGAGTTCGAATCTCCCTCTCTCCTCCATCTATCTCTTGGTATGGACTATTGTTATAGTCCATACCAAGAGATAGTAGGAAGAAAAGGAGATTCGAAGGCGGAGGGCCGACGGGCCCGACTGTGCCCTGCGTAGCTTTATGCGAAGCAGGGGGCCGTACCGAAGTCCTTCGACTTCGCTCAGGACGAAGGCGTCCCACTTCGCCAAGGCTTCGCGGGATAAAAATCTCCCATATAAATTAGTTCATTATTGCTTTAAAATATGTTTCATTTTTCAAAAAATAGAAAAGGAGCGCAAAAGATAAAAACCTTAGAAGAAGCGATTGAACACATAGAAGTTTTAGATAGCCAGCTTAAAGAAGCGCTTTTGAAAATAAAAAATCTTGAAGAAAAGAACATTTTTTCTTTTCAAAAATTTAACCTAATTAGGTTTAATCCTTTTGATGGAATGGGAGGGGACCAAAGTTTTTCTTTATGTTTATTGGATAAAGAAGACAATGGCTTTGTTATTACTTCTATTTTTACCAAGCAAGGAACTAGGATTTTTGCAAAACCAATAGAAAAAGGAAAATCTAATTACGAATTATCAGAAGAAGAGAAAAAAGCAATAGAAAAAGCAAAATAGAAGTCCCGCCACTAGCGTGTCCAAAGGTTTTTTTAGAAAGAAAAAACTTAGATAATTTTTAAAACTTACAGTAAGTATGGAAGAAGAAAAAATAACAACTAAAGATATTACGAAAAGACCCCCAGTGGTGGTTGTTTTGGGGCATGTTGATCATGGTAAAACTTCTCTTTTGATGGCGATTAAGGATTTTAAAATTTTGAGCAAGGAATCAGGCGGAATCACTCAACATGTAGGAGCCTATCAGATAGAGCACAATGACAAAAAAATCACTTTTATTGATACTCCTGGCCAGGAATCTTTTTCTGCTATTCGTTCGCGCGGATCAAAAGTAGCTGATATTGCAATTTTAGTAGTAGATGCGGCCGAGGGAGTAAAAAAACAAACCAAAGAATCAATTGCTCATATTAAGAATGCTAATCTTTCTACAATCGTAGCTTTAAATAAAATAGATAAACCAGACGCTAATCCAGAAAAAGTTAAACAGCAATTAATGGAAGAAGATATTATAGTTGAATCTTATGGCGGGCAAGTGCCGAGCATAAATATTTCTGCCAAGACCGGTAAGGGCATTGACGAGCTTTTAGATTTAATTTTATTAGTTTCGGAAATAGAAGAATTAGAATGCGATATGGTTTCGTCAGCCCAAGGGACGATAATTGAGGTTTATCAAGATTCTCGTCGCGGCCTTACTTGTACAGCGATTATGGAAAAGGGAATTTTAAAACAAGGAGATTATATTGGCACAGAATTGGCTTGTGGGAAAGTTAAGAACTTAGAAGATTTTTTAGGAAGCCCAATCAAACAAGCTTATCCATCCGATCCGATTATAATTGTGGGAATAGAGGCCATGCCCATGGTAGGTCAAGTTTTTAAAGTTTATAAAAACATAGAAGAAGCGAATGTAAACTTAAAGGCAAAAGAATTTCAATCACCTCGTTTAAGTTCTGAATCGCAAGCAATAGAGGATGGAAAAAAATATCTTAATTTGGTTATTAAGGCAGATACTTTTGGTTCTATAGAGGGAATTCAAGAGGTTTTAAAAACATTACCTCAAGAAACCGTCGGGATTAAGATAATGAGGCAAGAAGTAGGGAATGTTAATGAGTCGGACATAAAATTGGCTAAAAATGGCAAAGGAGCTGTAATTGCTTTTAGGGTAAAAACAGATAAAATTGCCGAGATTGCTTCGCAAAAAGAAAAAACCAAAATTTACGATTTTGATATTATTT
Source organism: Patescibacteria group bacterium (assembly GCA_034678205.1). Lineage (GTDB taxonomy): Bacteria > Patescibacteriota > Minisyncoccia > Minisyncoccales > Minisyncoccaceae > UBA6220. The sequence goes on along the minus strand of JAXDCF010000029.1, from coordinate 5,345 downwards.
ATACAATGGCACAGAAGATAAGAGAGTTAATGGAAAAGAAATTAATTAAAGAAAAAGAAAGAACAGATTTTGGGAAAATGGAAATAACCGTTATTTTCAGAACAGAGAAAAATAGGCAAATTGTTGGAGGAATAGTTTTGGAGGGTGAAGTAATGAAAGGTTCTCAATTAGAAATTATGCGAGCAGGTGAGAGAATTGGGCAGGGGAGGATAATTGACGTTCAAGCTAATAAAAAAAGTTTTCCTTCTGTAAAAGCTGGTAAAGAATGCGCTATTCTTTATCAGGGCGACGAAAGAATAAAAGAGGGCGATGAGATTATTTCTTATAAAGAGGATTATATAAGAGAAGAATTATAAAAGAATGTTTAGAAAAGAAAAAGTAGATAGTTTAATTCAAAGAGAGCTCAATAATATTATTTTAAAAGAGATTGATATTTATCCCGGTATTTTGTTGACTATAACAAGGGTGGAGGTGTCTTCTAGTTTATTTGATGCAAGTATTTTTATTTCGGTTGTTCCAGATGATAGATTTGAAGAAGTAGAATCTTTGCTTAATAGAAATATTTATAATATTCAGCAGATTTTAAATAAGAGATTAAAGATGCGGCCCGTACCAAAGATTACTTTTAAAAAAGAAACAAAAACAGCTGAGGCTGCTAGAATAGAGCAGCTTTTATACGAAATTGAAAAAAAAGAAAGCGAAGGAGAGAAGTAGTATTCAATTCAGAATTGCGTTTTTAAAATTTTTATTTTGGGGTAGAATTTTTTTAAAAAATATGTTATTAAGTTTTCATAGGGCGTCCTGAACCAGAGTTTCAGCAAAGCTGAAACACGGTACAGGGCGTGGTAGCCAAGTAGAAAGGCAAGAGTCTGCAAAACTCTCATACGCGGGTGCGACTCCCGCCCACGCCTCAAGAAGAAGTATCAAGTAGAAAGCCCCGAACCAGAGTTTCAGCAAAGCTGAAGCACTGTACGGGATTAGTCCCGAAGCGTGCTTTGCTCTGCTTCGGGATAGCAAGTATTAAGTATAAGATTTTATTTATATATAGTCCTGTTTAATTTTAAAATTAAATAATTGGAAATTGTTTAAAAATTTGAGATTGAAAATTAGAAATTAATTAAATATGCCTCGGTGCTGGAATTGGTATACAGGACGGACTTAAAATCCGTTGGTCCTTGACCTTGAGGGTTCGAGTCCCTCCCGAGGCACAACATACAGAAAGAGAGATATTTTAATATCTCTCTTTTTGTATGTCGCCCCTAAGGTAGGAGGGACTCGAACGCGCAGGCGCGACGGCGCCGAGCGGGGCCCGAATGCGGTTTCAGCAGAAACCGACAATTCGGGCGAGTCCCTTACTCTTCTATACATGCGGTGACAAAAACCCCGGCCTGAATAACTTTTAGCAAAAAGTTATGAAGGGCGAGTCCCAAATAATTGGACTCGAAGGCGGAGCAACGACGGTTGCGAGCCGGGCCCGAGAAAAATTTCACCAGAAATTTATTCGAGGGCGAGTCCCTCCAGTATTATTTGAATGGCGAGTCCCTCCCTTCGAGGGCGAGTCCCTCCCAATCGATTCAAAATTTTGACAATAATAAAAAGATATGTTATGAATGTGTATGAAAATTTGAGGAGTGAAAATGGTTGAAATAATCCCAGGAATAATGATAATGCCCAATGATTGTCAAAAAATGAGAGACATCGCCCAGTTATTAAAAGGACTAAAAATAGCCCCATTAAAAACTGGAGAAATCTCTTTCGTGCTTCGCCCTGACGATGCCCAAAAATTAGAGCAGGAACTTAAAAAATCAGAAATTAAATTTGATATGATAGATTTTCATGTCATTTCCGAGGAGTTCGGCGCGCCTAAATAAACAGCCGTTTTTTTATTCTTTTAAAACAAAACATCCGCTAATTGCGGATGTTTTGAAAGTTAACGCTTTTTATTAGTTTTAACTTTGAGATAATTCAATATAGGTTCTTTTAACACCGAAGTTTTTAGCTTCTATATAAGACGGAAACCAAATATCTATATGGTAATCGCTTTTTGAAGCATTCATTCTATCGGCTACTACAAATTCTTTGTTTCCGTATAATTCAGGGATTTTTATTTTTGCCCCAAAAGGAAGCATATTGTTGGCCACAATACCATCCCTTACAAAAGTACCATTAGCGGTAATGAAGGGGGTATCATCTGTTTGATCAACGGTTGAAGAATAAGCAGTGATAACAACCAATATTTTTTGTTTTTTTTCTGTCTTTGCTTCAGTAAAAAGCCCGGAATTACCAATTAAGGATTGCTTGTTAATAGGATAGGCAATCGTTTGGCCATTATTTAAGCTCATTTCTTTATTCGCAGATACGAGGCTTAAGCCACATAAACAAATAGAGATAAGAGCAAAGCAGAAAATTACGATATTTTGTTTTTTAAGCATATTAAAAACGCTTTTCAAGGCGTTGTCAATATTGTACCCTGAAGGGGTTAAAATGTCAATAAGTTTGTCCACAGGTTAAAATTAAGAGATTATGAATAAATATGGGGGGTTGCCCTGCTTCGCTCCCTGCTTCGCCAAGGCTACGGATGGCGAGAAGGCTACGCAGGGCAAGAAAGCTACGCAGGACTTCGGGCTTGCCCTGAAGTAGGGTTTTGGCTTTGCCAAAAACACTACAGGGCTAGGGCACGCACCCTTGGTGCGTGCCTTGATTATCTTAAATCTTTATGCTATAAAAGGGTATATGCAAAACGAAACATTACAAAAACTAACTGACTCTGTTCACATTTTAAGGAATGGGGACATTGTTGATGGCAGAGTTCTAGCCATCGAAAACCTCGCAATCTTTTTAGATTTGGGGCCACGCAAGACCGGTATAATCTACGGGTCTGAATATCAAAACGCTAAAAACGTTTTAAAAAATATTAAACTTGGCGATATTATCTCCGTCAAGGTTATAGATCCCGAGAACGACGAGGGATTTGTTGAATTGTCTTTAAGGGAAGCAGAAAAAGAATTGGCCTGGAAGACGATTAAAGATATTAAGACTGAAAATAAAGAATTTCCAGTTAAGATATTAAAAGTAAACAAAGGAGGATTAATTGCTGAAGTTTCTGGAGTTCCAGCGTTCTTGCCAACCTCACAATTATCTCCTGAAAAATATCCAAGAGTTCCAGAAGGGGATAAAGCCAAAATTTTAAGAAAATTACAATCATTTATTGGACAAGAGATGAAGGTTAAGATTTTGGATTTTGATGAAAAGGCTGGGCAGGTAATTTTGACCGAAGAGTCAAAAGAAAGCGAAAATGTACAAAAAGCTATCAAAAATTTAAGCGTTGGCGATGTAGTAGAAGGCAAAATTTCGGGTGTGGTTAACTTTGGTGCTTTTGCAAAATTTGCTATGCCAGGATCTGTATTTGCAGAAACACAAGAAGAAGATTTATTAGAGGGTTTGATTCATATTTCAGAATTAGATTGGCAGTTAATAGAAGACCCATCTCAATTTGTAGAGGTTGGTCAGGAAATTAAGGCGCAAATTATTGATATAACTCAAGGTAGAGTATCTCTTTCTCTTAAGAATTTGAAAAAGGATCCTTGGCAGAATATTGGTTTAAAAAGTGGAGACACTGTTAAGGGGGAGGTGGTTAGATTTAATCCTTTTGGTGCCTTTATTCAATTAGTTGGAATTTCTAGCGAAGTAGATGGAGCAAAAATTCAAGGATTAATTCATATTTCCGAATTTGGTTCGGAAATAAAAATGAAAGAAAAAATAGAAATTGGTAAAGAATACGATTTTCAAGTTTTGAGTTTTCAACCACAGAGACATTGGATGTCTCTAAGATTAAAATAATTTTAAAATATGAAAAGTCCTATTCAGGGCCTGCTTAAAAATATACTCATCGTTATTACGATTTTTATTGTTTTGGGTGTTGCTTTTGCATACTTCAACGAGCCAGTGCAAGAGCCTCAAACTATTTCTATTACGCAACTAGTTAAAGATATTAATGCCGAAAAAATAAAAGAAATTAAAGAGATAGATAGCAATTTATTGATTACTTATTTAGACGGCACTTTGGCTCAGGCCCTTAAAGATTCAACCGATCCTTTAAGCCAGGCGTTGATTAATTATGGTGTTGATAAAGAAAAGATACAAAAAGTGTCTGTTATTTTTGAATCAGTCTCTAGTGATTGGGATTGGTTAATGCCGATATTGCTTTTTGTAGTTTTACCTTTTGTTTTATTCGCTGTGTTTTTTATGGTTATTTTTAGGCAAGCCAAAACTGGTGCAGCCCAAACTTTTGATTTTACTAAAGCTCAAGCAAAATTATTTGGAGCAGAAGGACATCCTAGGGAAAAAATTACCTTTAAGGATGTAGCTGGCTTGAAAGAAGAAAAAGCAGAACTAGAAGAAGTTGTTGATTTTCTTAAACAACCTCAGAAATATTTAAAAATGGGAGCTAGGATTCCCAAGGGTGTATTATTGGTTGGTCCATCTGGTACAGGTAAAACCTTATTAGCTAGAGCGGTAGCAGGGGAGAGCAACGTGCCATTTTTTTCTGTAGCTGGCTCTTCTTTTGTAGAAATGTTTGTGGGAGTAGGTTCTGGCCGAGTAAGAAATTTATTTGCAGCTGCCAAAAAACAACAACCCTGTTTAGTTTTTATTGATGAATTGGATAGTATTGGAAAAACAAGGGGTCCAGCAATCACTGGTGGGCACGAAGAAAGAGAACAAACTCTAAATCAGCTTTTAACGGAAATGGATGGCTTTGAACAAAATGATAAAATTATTATTTTAGCAGCCACAAATAGGCCAGATGTTTTAGATCCAGCCCTTTTGAGGCCAGGTAGATTTGATAGAAAGGTGGTCATTAATTTGCCAGATATTACTGAAAGAGAAGCAATTTTAAAAATACATTCTCGCAATAAACCTTTGCAAGAAAAAATTAATTTAAGAGAGGTGGCTGAAAGAACGCCTGGATTTTCTGGGGCTGATTTAGCTAATGTGGCTAACGAGGCTGCTATTTTGGCGGCTAAAAAAGGTCAGGAATTTATTAGCCAGAACGATATGCTTATTTCCATTGAAAAGGTTTTGCTTGGACCAGAAAGAAGGAGCCATGTAATGTCTGTAAAAGAAAAGAAAATTACTGCTTATCACGAAGCAGGCCATGCTCTTGTGGCAGCTATGACTCCAGAGGCAGAACCCGTAAGAAAAATTTCTATTATCTCTCGTGGTATGGCGGCTGGTTATACTCTTAAAGTTCCAAAAGAAGATAGAGTTTTAAGAACTAAAAAAGAATTTGAAGCTGAGATTAAGGTTTTATTGTCTGGCTATCTTTCAGAAAAAATGATTTTTGG
>JAXDCF010000028.1:0-5358 GCA_034678205.1 Patescibacteria group bacterium | reverse complement strand
GTTTGGCTAAAATTTCGGTTGGGGCCATTAAAACCACTTGATTTTTATTTTTTATAGCATTTATGGCTGCGATAACAGCTACGGCGGTTTTTCCAGATCCAACATCTCCTTGCAAGAGTCGGTTCATAGGGTAAGATCGTTGCATGTCTTTAAGGATTTGGTCGCTGGATTTTTTTTGACCCAAAGTTAATTCAAACGGCAAGGAGTTTAAAAATCTTTCCAGCACAGCTTGGTTAATTGGAATTGAGGGAGCGTTTTCTTTTTTAAAATCCATTTTCTTTTTGGCGCCAAAAAGAGAAATAAAAAATATATTTTCAAAAGAAAATCTTTCTTGGGCTTTTTTAGCCATTTCAAAAGAATCAGGAAAATGGATTTGATAAAGCGCTTCGCGGAAACTTAATAGATTAACTTCAGTTAATATTTTTTCGGGTAGAGTTTCCGGAATCTTATTTTTTATTGAAAGTAGGGCAGGTTTTAAGATGTATCTAATTAATCGTGAAGATGCACCACGGGTTTCGGGATAAATAGGCACAATCCTGCCAAGATGTAGGGTTTCTTTAAGAGATAATTTTTCATGAATAGGGGAGCTTAAATAGAGGTGTCCTTTTTTGTCTATTGAAACCTTGCCAGATAAAATTAGTTCATCTCCTTTTTTAAGTGATTTTGATAAATAGGGTTGATTAAACCAAATTATTTCAATTGTGGCAGTATCGTCTTGTACAAGAGCTTTAGTAATAGACATTTTTTTAACCCAAGTTCGCTCTTGCCCAATTTCTAATAATTTTCCATGGATAGTTATATTTTCGTTTGGTTTTATATTTTTAATTTTAGAAATATTGGCAAAATCTTCATAAGTGCGGGGAAAATAAAAAAGCAAATCTCCGAGAGTTCTTATTTTCAAAAGTTTTAGACGTTTTGCAAATACCGGTCCAACTTTTGGCAGTTCCTCAATTGGAGTAGAGAAGTTCATTTGGTAATTATTGCTAAGATCTTTTTTGTTATTGTGTCCCCGAGAGGATTCGCCCTCAAATAAATCTCTGCTGAGATTTTTCTCGGGCCCCGCTCGCCGTCGTCACGGCTCCGCGTTCGAATCCTCTTGAGTAAGAAATATTTATTAAGTTATATTATATATTTTAATATAACTTAAATAAATGTGTCCCCGAGAGGATTCGAACCTCTATCGTAAGCTCCGCAAGCTCATATTCTATCCATTGAACTCCGGGGACGTTTTTATATGTAAATGTTGGGCGAGAGGATTCGCCCTCGAATAAATTCCTGCTGGAATTTTTCTCGGGCCGGGCTCGCGCTCGTCAGCGCTCCGCCCTTGATTGATTACAATCAAGCCTCTATCGTAAGCTCCTTTGCCCCACCGTAGCCTTGGCGAAGGGGGGCGCAAGCTCATATTCTATGTGATTGAACTACGGGGACTAATATGCTTATCTTATCAAAATTAAGCCAATAATCAAGACAAAGTATTGCTATAAATAAAATTAAGTTTAGGGGAATATGTTTGGGCCTCGGAGGCCCAAACATATTGTTTAGTGGGCAGGATAGGATATAATAAAACAATGAAAAAGATTTTATTTTTCAGCCTTATAGTTTTGGTGGGAATAATAGCATTAATTGTCCCAATCGGACAGGATTTTGGTTTTATTAAGAATAATTTGTACACCGATCAATCAAATTTATTATTCCAAAATCAAAATTTTGTAAAACCAAAGGAAGAGATTGCTTTAATTGTGGTGGGGGATATTATGCTTTCTCGTGGGGTGGCTAAAAAAATAGAAAAAAATGGCAATGACTACCCTTTTTTAAAAGTTAAAGATTATTTAAAAACAGGAGATATTGTTTTTGGAAACTTAGAAACACCAATTAGTTCTGGGAGAGAAATTTTACCAGGAGAAATGTTTTTTCGTTCCGAGCCAGGTATGGAAAAAGAGTTAAGCGAAAATAATTTTTCAATTTTATCATTAGCCAATAATCATACGGGTAATTTTGGAGATTATGGATTGGAGCAAACTTTTAAATATTTAAATCAAGCGGGAATAAAATATGTTGGTGCAGGAGAGAATGAACAAGAGGCCTATGCTCCAACCTATATAGATATTCAAGGATTTAAATTTGCCTTTTTGGCTTACGATGATATTGATTTTACGCCAGTTGAATATGGGGCAACAGAAAAGTCAGCGGGTTTAGCTTTTATGAATAAAGATAAGCTTGTGGCTGGAATTATTGAAGCCAAACAGAAAGCAGATTTTGTAATTATTTCTATGCATTCTGGTAATGAATATCAAGATTATTCAAGTGAAAAACAAAAAGAATTTGCTCATTTGGCAATTGATTCGGGGGCGGAATTGGTTATTGGCCATCATCCTCATGTAGTTCAGGAAATAGAAAAATATAAAAACAAATATATCTTTTATTCTTTGGGTAATTTTATTTTTGATCAAATGTGGTCAACAGAAACAAGACAGGGTGCGATTGTTAAATTTTGGTTTAATCGAGAGGGATTAAAAGATTTTGAAATAAAAATAGTTAAAATTGAAGATTATGCCCAGCCCAATATCATAGATTCTCCTGAGGCAGAAGCTGTTTTACAAAGAATGGGAGTTAAAAAAATAAAATAAATTGACACGCCTGTTTTTATTTTTTATAATTGTGTTATAATAATTTAAAATATGGAAGAAAGTAATCAAAAAATTTATTCCAATAAGAGCGCAAAAAGCAATGCGGCAAATTTAATTTATCACGATTACGGAGGTTTAGCCGACGAAGTAGATGATATTCAAGAAATTGTTACATTTAATGGAAAAGATGGATCAGAAATAGAAAGAACCAAATCAATTTTAGCAAATCGTCAAGCTAAAACAAAAGCTCGCGAAGAAAGGAGAATCGCCCTTTTTTTAGAAAGTTATAGGATATTATCCGAAGAAAAAAGAAAGGAAGTTGCTCAATATCAAAAATCGGCCGAGCAGATAATTTCAGATTACCTTAAAGAAGAAAAGGAGATAGAGGGGCTAAGCGAAGAAGAGAGATTTATTTTAAATAAAATAAAAAATGAATATCGCGAATTTAAAAAAAATAAAAAGCAAGGTGCTTTTAGTTTTGATTTAGCAAGCGAAACAGACAAATTAATCTATAGTAATTTAATTTACGATATTTGTTTTCGACTTGCTGGTTTAGAAAGCCCCACCAAAAGAATTAAGCAATCTCCCGAAGAATTAAAAGATCAAATATCTTCTAAAAAACAAGACAAGTTTCTACCAATAGAAATTAAGCTGAAAAACAAATCAGACCCAAAAACAGATTTATCGGCTAAATTTTTAACCATTGAGTATTTGAAAAAAAAGGAAAATGTTTTAAATGAAGATTTAGCGCGAGAAATTATATCTATTGCAAGAGATTGGTTTTATTATGGTGGAGATTTTTATAAGCATTGGACTGGCCGAGCCCTAAAAATTAAAGAGGGAATTGATTATGAGCTTAATCCAGATGGTTCCGTTGACGAAGCAACCATTACTTCAATTAAAAATAAAATTGCAGAAGATTGGTTGAAACAATCTATAAATAAAAATTGGATTGCAGAGGCAAATGAATTTAAAAGAATAAACGAAAAAGATATCTCATATAAGAAAGAAAAATTGCAAGTTAAAGATGATAAGGGCAGAGTTCGTGAATTAGAAAAATATACCACCCCTTATTTTTGTGAAATGGGTTGGTTAATTTATGAGTCCAATTATTTCGATTTAGTAAATAGTGCAATGACCCAAAGGCAGAGAGAGCCCTCAAAATATAGGATATATTTTAACTTAGAGAATCAAGATATTATCAGAGTTTATTCAGAACTTATTTCAAAATTAAGAGCAGATGAAGAATTGGAGAAGTATGGTTTTAGTATTAATACAATTGCAATTTTTGATCCAACAGTTGAAGTGATTACAGAGGCCATAAATCAGAAAGACAAAATAATTTTATTTGTGGGTGAAAAAGGAATTAATCGAGCTTTGGCACTTTTACAAGAATATGTTCAGAAGAACAAGGCTAAATTTAATAAAAAGGGAATTTTATTAGCTCAGCCATTTTTTGATCGTGATGGAAAAGAAATCCCCGGAATTAGCATTTCTTCTGACACCAAGGGTGTTTCTCCAGACAGTTCCAGGGGTTTTCCAAAATATAAATCCTTTAATTATATGCAATCTGAGATTATCCAATCAACCTTAGATTCTATCTTTAAAGAAATTTATAATTTTGATAATTTAGATAAAATTGGAATGATCAATCCGCAATTGAGAGATATTCTTTTGGAAATAGGGCATGACGGAAAATTAAAAGATTATTTGGCTATGTTTTTATCACAAAAAAGCGGAGTTAGTTTTTTAATCAAAAATTTAATAAGGTTTTATCCTAAATGGAGTAAGGCCTTTGGCATGAGCTCAAAAAATATTGCTTTTAGGGAAGAAGAAAAGTAGGCCCATGTTTGGGGGTTTAACCTCCAAACATGAATGTCAAATGACAAATATCCAATTTCCAATCAAAATCCGCCAACTGGCGGATTTTGGATTTTAGACATTTAAATTTGATTTGACATTGTTAATTTGAAATTTGGAATTAATTTCTAGGTTCCTTCTTGCCAGCTCGCAAGGTATTTTTTTTGTTCGGGCGTGAGTTTGTCTATAGTTATACCCATGGATTTTAGTTTTAAGGTAGAAACATAATTTTCAATCTCAACCGGGATATCATATACTCTTGGCTCAAGTTTATTTTTATTTTTCACTACCCATTCACCAGCTAAAGCTTGCGTAGAAAAACTCATATCCATTACTGAGGCGGGATGTCCTTCGGCGGCGGCAAGATTGATTAGGCGCCCTTCTCCTAAAAGATAAATTTTCTTACCCGAAGTTAGAACATATTCGTCTACAAAATTGCGCACGTTTTTATTTATTTTTTTGGATAATTTTTCAAGCGCCTTAATATTTATTTCCACATCAAAGTGTCCAGAATTACAGATAATTGCTCCATCTTTCATTACCTTAAAATGATTTTTATCAAGTACATTAATATCTCCTGTAAGGGTACAGAATAAATCTCCTATTTTAGCTGCTAATTGCATGGGCATTATCCTAAATCCGTCCATCACGGCCTCTAGGGCTTTAATTGGATCAACTTCTGTAATAATTACATTAGCCCCCATGCCACGCGTTCTCATGGCAAAGCCCTTTCCACACCAGCCATATCCAGAAACTACTATATTTTTTCCTGCAAATAAAATATCAGTTGCGCGAATAATTCCATCTATAGTTGATTGACCTGTGCCATAGCGATTATCAAAAAGATTTTTTGTTTTAGCATCATTAACCG